>JANMDL010000419.1:0-1713 GCA_031376295.1 Chitinophagales bacterium | reverse complement strand
AATTAACCCCATGTATTAGATACGGGTCGGCAAAAAAATCGCCTCACAAAGCCCTTCGGCTACGTCCATATCTTATAATTTGGCACTACAAAAATTTAAAAAAATTAAAGTGCTTACAGGTTTTAGAGTTGTATTAGTTTGGTAAAGTATGCTAACAAAAGTTTTTTACAAAAGTTAACAGCGCAAAAGTATTGTTACGTTTTGTAACAAAAAAATAATTAATGTACTTAACTATTATGTTATGAGAATCATTTTTACAACATGCTAAAAATCAGTCTGTTAAAATCCTTTTCATTCAGCAAAAAAAATATTTGCAGAAACAATGTAACAGTTACGGATATAGTAATTTTACGATTTCGTTGAGAGATTTTCAGGTTTGCTGCGAAAAAAAGTAAACAATATTTTTCAGTGCTTTTTTTACATGCTTAACTTTAACAACAGGCTACCTTAAACACATTGATTGTTTAACACCGGAATGTTTACCGGAAATGACTTTGGCACTAAACCGGAGATGCCGGCAGGATTTCTATATTTCTCCAGCATCCATTTTTGCGTTTCCCCGAACTGCTAAAACGACTGCTCCTGCCGCAGCTTCAGTATCACTTCTGCATTACCGCCCGGCGGGCAGGGATAGCGCAATTAGCCTTTACCATTGGCAGCCCGCCAAACACTGTTAACCATCATAAGCATTTTGAGTGGCTCAAAAAAAGAAAGCATTGGAAATTTCCTTTGCTCTCTTTTAAGTGAACCCCGTATTATAAACCGGGGACATGGCTATACTGATTACTACCAAAACATCTCATTATTTTTTTACTTTACTTCCTGCTACCATTTGAAGGGAAAATCTTACCGGATGACAATCGTTTTCTTTTGCGCTGTATGTGCGCTGAAATAACCCAGTGCATTGTTGCTGATATTGTTGTCGGGATTGGCAGGCACCGTATTGTTAAACTGCAGATCCTGAATGCCACGCAAATAGCGGAAAACAACCCTGTCAATGCACTGCATTTCTACCTGCACCACATCGCCTGCCTTCAGCTTTAAGTCTTCGTCAAACAACTGGTAACTGATGAGTCCACCATCCTGAAACAAATCGTCCACCACAAAAATGGTTTTATTGCGTTTGCCATTTACTGTTTCTACAAAATGGTAACTGTTGCCAAAACCGGCCGGGTCAGTAAATTCTGCCGTGGCAATGATTGATTTTGCAGTGACGGTAAGCGTCTCCTGGTAAAGGGTATCCATATTTACGGGAGGCTGCATGGTGCAGCTAGCAGTGTAATTTTTGCCTTCTGCTGTTACTGCAAGCGTATAAGTGCTGCCGGGTACGCCCACCAGCAGGGCATTGGTGTAAGTACCAGCCACTGTTTCGGCAAGCGTATAGGTATTGCCTGCATTGTCGCTTATATTTACCGTGGCACCAGTAACAGCCGGATAAGTGCTGGTATTGCTGAAAGATACTGACTTACTGATGACCACTTTGGCAGGATCACTATTGTTTACAATGCCTTCTATTACAATTTTAGGAGTTGCACTTTTTAAGTCCACATTTATTACTTTTTCGCAGGAAGCCAATATGATGGCCATTCCTATTGCTGCCGCTATTTTATACTTTTTCATACAAATGAAATGATTGGTTAAAATTTAAAGTTCCAGGTTACGCTGGGGATGATTTTAAACAGTGTTGTACGTACTGCCTCTGTTTTAGTGGGG
>JANMDL010000415.1:0-7506 GCA_031376295.1 Chitinophagales bacterium | reverse complement strand
CATGATCCGCAGCACCTGCACCTTACCGGGCTTTACGGAAGCGCCTCCCAGTTTGTATTTTCAGCCGTATTTGCACACAAAGCCTGTGCTGCACTTAACCACCTGGTTATTTTAAGGGATGCAGAAGAAGCCGCCTATTTTCACAATACATTAGAGAATATCACCAATGCCCTCGACCTTTTTTACTTTCCGGCTTCTTTTAAAAACAGGAAAAACTTTCAGTTGCTCAACCCCTCGCATGTGATGCTGCGTACCGAAGCGCTCACAAAAATTGCGGGTGGTGGCAACAAAAAAGTGGTAATCACCTATCCCGAAGCCATTTTTGAAAAAGTGGTGCTGTCAAAAACCCTTTCAGCAAATATCATTTCCATCAAGCAGGGCGATGTGCTGGATGTGGCTGGGATACTGGAAAAATTTGTGGGCTATGGTTTTGAAAGAACCGATTTTGTATATGAGCCAGGGCAGTTTGCAGTAAGGGGCGGTATTGTGGATATCTATTCTTTTGGTAATGAAAAGCCCTACCGGGTGGAGCTGTTTGGTAACGAGGTGGACAGCATCCGCATTTTTGACCCCGAAACACAGTTGAGCGAAAGAAAACTGCTGCAGGTAAACATCATCCCAAACGTGGAAACACAGTTTGAAACGGGTGATAAAGTTTCGCTGCTGGAATTTTTACCGGAAAATACGGTGGTGTGGGCGCAAGACTGGCAGTTTATCAAAGAAAAAATTGAGCAGCAGGAAGAAGACCTTCAGATAGCCATAGATACTTTAAAATTACAGGCTGATCATGCGCTGCTGCACCCTGAGGCCAAACGCAGGCAGGAAGCGCTGGAAGATGACGACAACCTGCACCAGAAAAAAGAAGTGCCGGTAACTGATTTTATTAAAGCGGCTGAAATAGAGGAGCAGGTAAAACTGCGGCACACCATTGAACTGGGCAGCAAAACCTGGTTAGCTGGCAACAACCCGGTTAATATCAGTTATACCACAAAGGCTCAACCGGCTTTTAACCGAAACTTTGATATGCTCATCAGTAACCTGAAAGGGTATGAGCAGAAAAAATACAATATCTTTTTGTTTGCCGAAAATCCCAAACAATTAGAAAGGCTGCACGTTATTTTTACTGATTTAAAAGCTGACATACAGGTTACCCCCGTGCCGGTATCTATACACGAAGGCTTTATTGACGACGGCCTGCAATTGATTTGCTATACCGATCACCAAATTTTTCAGCGCTATCACAAATACAGGGTAAAGCAGGCTTTTAATAAAAACAAAGCACTTACACTTAAAACATTAAGGGAGCTGCAACCGGGCGATTATGTTACCCATATTGACCACGGCGTTGGCATATACAGTGGTCTGCAAAAGATTGATGTGAATGGCAGGGTGCAGGAAGCGGTACGTATCCGGTACAAAGACAATGACCTGCTGTATGTAAACATTTCATCGCTGCACAAAATTGGCAAATACAGCGGCAAGGAAGGCAGTGTGCCAAAAATGAACAAGCTGGGCAGTGATGTGTGGAACCGCCTGAAAGAAAAAACAAAAAAACAGGTTAAAGATATTGCTACCGACCTGATAAAACTGTATGCACAACGCAAAAGCCTGGAGGGCTTTCAGCACAGTGCGGATAATTATATGCAGGCTGAACTGGAAGCCTCCTTTATTTATGAAGACACGCCTGACCAAAACAAAGCCACACAGGATGTAAAGCGTGATATGGAAAAACCTTCGCCCATGGACAGGCTGGTATGTGGTGATGTGGGTTTTGGTAAAACTGAAATTGCCATCCGTGCTGCTTTTAAAACCTGCTGCGATGGCAAGCAGGCTGCCATACTGGTGCCTACCACCATCCTGGCATACCAGCATTACAAAACATTTGGCGACAGGCTGAAGGATTTTCCGGTGACAGTTGATTTTGTAAACCGCTTTAAATCGGCTAAGGAAAAAAAGGAGACATATCAAAAGTTAGCAGAAGGCAAAATTGACATCATTATTGGCACTCATGCCCTGCTGGGCAAAGATGTAAAGTTTAAGGATCTGGGGCTGATGGTGATTGATGAGGAACAGAAATTTGGTGTAACTGCTAAAGAAAAATTGAAACAGCTTCGCACTACGGTTGATTCATTGACGCTTACGGCAACGCCTATACCTCGTACGCTGCAGTTCAGCCTGATGGGTGCCAGGGACCTGAGCATCATCAATACACCGCCGCCCAACAGGCAGCCCATACAAACAGAAGTACACACTTTTAACGAAGACTTTATCAGGGAGGCGATTTATTATGAAACCGAACGTGGCGGGCAGGTATTTTTTATTCACAACAGGGTACAAGGTCTTCCTGAAATGTGCGGATTGATACAGGGGCTTTGCCCGGACATCAGTATTGCGTATGCGCATGGCCAGATGGAAGGTGATAAACTGGAAGACACCATCCTCGACTTTATGGACAAGCGTTATGATGTGCTGGTGTGTACCAATATTGTGGAGAGCGGTGTGGATATACCGAATGTAAACACCATCATTGTAAACAACGCACACCAGTTTGGCCTCAGCGATTTGCACCAGTTGCGTGGGCGTGTGGGCCGCAGCAATAAAAAAGCATTCTGCTACCTGCTGGCGCCATCCATCAGCACCTTACCAACCGATAGCCGTAAGCGCCTGCAAACACTGGAGCAGTACAGCGACCTGGGCAGCGGTTTTCAGATAGCTATGCGTGACCTGGATATACGTGGGGCCGGCAATATGCTGGGTGGCGAACAAAGTGGCTTTATTGCTGAAATTGGTTTTGAAATGTACCACAAAATATTAGACGAAGCCATCCGTGAGCTGAAACGCAGTGAGTTTAAAGAACTGTACAAAGATGAAATACAGGAGCAGGATGATTTTGTAAGTGATTGCAGTATTGATACTGACCTGGAGATACTGATACCTGATAGTTACGTGGAAAGCATTACCGAACGCCTGAGCCTGTACAGCCGCTTAGACAATTGTGAAAACGAGGAAGACCTGGCGGCTTTTCATGCCGAAATGCAGGATCGCTTTGGCCCGCTGCCTGCTGCCGTGGAAGACCTGTTTACCACCGTACGCTGCCGCCGCATGGCCGTGGAGCTGGGCTTTGAAAAAATGCTGCTGAAAGACGATACGCTGAAATGCTTCTTTGTAAGCAGTCCTGACTCTGTTTATTTTACCAGTGATGTGTTCAACCGCATACTGCAGCATATTCTAACAGGTACCAATAAGGCCAAACTGAAACAGGTGGGTAAAAACGGCATTCTGATTGTGAACGATATTAAAACCATGAGCAGCCTGCATGATTTTTTAAGCAGGATGTACAAAGATGTATTTGAACACCAGTCAGCTTAATCCCATTCTTTTTTTGTTAGCAACCATCTCTGCTCATTGGTGAACCAGTATTGCGGGTTTGTCCCTTTCTCCCCCACCTGCAGTAAAAACAGCAAACTGTAATTACCTGTTTCATCCATACTGATGGTGCCAACCGGTGTTCCGGCTTTAATACTATCCCCTTTTTTTACAAACACATCTTCCAGATTACTGTAGCCAAAATATATTTTTTTACAAGATGCGATTACTACATACATACCCTCCACCTCCACTACATTCTCAACTACTGCATCATAGCATGACCTTGCCGCAACGGGTGCCGGAGAAACAAATGTAATACCGGGGTTGTACAGCTTATAGGTACCCATATTCATTTCGCCATATTGCTGATGAACGCTGCATACAGTAAAAGGTAATTGCAGGTTTCCCTTCACAGCATTTATCAAACTGTCCGGCGCTTCCGGTTTTTTAACAGCTTTTTTAGTGCTCAGCTTTGCAGTAATCAATAGCGGACTGGTAACTTTCTTTTCAGGATTTGCTGATTTCTTATCCGTTTTTTTAAGCAACAACCCACCCGCCGTGCCCTTACCTTTGAGGGCAGGTAGTGACGGTGCAGCGATTGGCATGGCCTCAGCTTTAATTTTTTTACTGCTGAAATTGTCTGCAAACTTCACTTTTTGTGCTGCTGCTTTCTGCCATAAAAATGCAGCCAGCAAACTTACCTGTAAAATGATCAATTGCTTCATTTACCGAAAATAAGGGTTCAAAACTAAAAAAATAGTTAAAAAACTAAAAACTTAGTTATTTTGGGTGACTTGGCCTTTCAGGGCAAATTGCGGCAAAGCATTGTATCTTTATAGCAGGATGCGTACAAACAGTTTAACGGTTATATTTTTAATCATAAGCCATTTTGTTGCTGCACAGCAGGTAACAAAAGACATTAAAAAAGATTTTGGTGCCAAAGGTGATGGCAAAACCAATGACCATGAAGCTTTTCGCAGGGCGGCAAAATACATTATGGCAAGAAAAGGTAATGTAAAATTACTGATTCCTAACGGCACATACATTGTGGGCAAAAAACTAATCAAGCCCATGCGGATAAAAAACAATTTCTGGTATGATGAAAACTTTGACATCCCCGATTCCATTGACCTGATGCGCCTGAAAAATTGCAGCAATATTAGTTTCATAGGTGGTACAAAAACATTATTAAAAGTGCAGGATGGTGTTAAGTTTGGCAGTTTTGATCCTGTTACCGGTGCAGCTCCCAACAGCCAATCACCCACACCGCAGATTGATCATCCCGACCTGAAAAAAGGTTTCTCTTTGGTGAAACCGCCGGCGAAATACATGCTTCTTTGTCCACCTTACACTATTGAACAAAACGGTAAAAAAATAACAGCAAGGGATACACTTTACAATTTATTTGCTGCTGTACCAGCAGGCGAACTGTTCCGCCATATGTACAACCTTGGGGCATATACTTTCCAGGGATATTATCATTTTAATACCGGCAGCAGGGTTGATTCTGTTTACTATGTATTTTCGCCAGCCCTAACCTATCCCGGCAATCAAACCGTGGAGATCAACCCCGGCAGCCTTTTTTCTTTTACCGGCTGCAGCAATATCACTATGGAAAATATTTATATTGATGGCAACAGTGATAACTATATTATGGGTGGTTCAAAAAACAGTGGCCATCCGGGAGGATATGAAATTCATGCAAATGCTTTTCTGCTGGAAAATGTGCAGCAGGTTCGCTTTAGCAATGTGCATCAAACCAGCTTTGGCACACTGGGCATACAGGTAAGAAATATGAACTCCTATTTTAAAAACCGTAACCAGGAACTGTCGTTCACCAACTGCAGTTTTACAAAAAATGGCTGGGGCAATTTTTACATATCCGGCGGCAGGGGCATCAGCATTACCAATTGCAGATTCGATAGTTGCGGCTATGCAGCCAAAGGGGTTATTTACACAGCACCCTGTGCAGGCATGGGCTTTGAGGATGAAACCGGCGAAGGGGTACAGGATGTTACCATCACCAATGCGGTATCCCTATGGAACAAGGGTGCTGCGTTTAACAACAGCTACGAAAAAGATTCCAATTTTGTCATCCGCAATTCCAGTTTTCATTCGCTGGATTATTACAGTTTTATTGCTGCAAAAAATACTTTTTTTTACAACTGCTCTTTTTATAATTCTGTTAACTTCCTCAACAGCAATTCGGCCAACCGGGGGCAGGTGGTTTTTAAAAACTGTCTTTTTACTGATAAACTGAATGACAAGGCGCCCAAATGGAAGGATATGAAATTTTTATTCTGCGGCGATAAGGTTGCTTCTCCATTGCTGCTGGACAGTTGCCGGTTTGAAAATTATTACAATTATTTTGATTATATCCCGGCTTCAGTACCAGGAATGGTAACCGTAAAAAACTGTACTTTTAACCAGTACCATACCAATATGCAGTATGGTTATGTGTACTTTGTTGGCGCCAGCTTAATCAATAACAAATACAACATCCCTCAAAACAAAAAAAATGCAGGCTTTATTAATGAGGCCAAGGCCAGGTTTCCGAAAACGTTGATAAAAACGGTGGAGGTGAAGGAGTAAAAAATTCTCATCGCACCAGCATCACCGTTCCTTTCTTAAATACCCGCTCTCCTTTAAAATCAATACCGCTCACCATCCATACATACACGCCCTGTGGTTGTTTCTGGTTTTGCCAGGTGCCATCCCAGCCATACTGGGCATTGCTGGTAAAAAATATTTTCTGGCCATAGCGGTTGAATACTGAAAGACTTTCAAACTTTGAAATACCAACAGGAATGGCACGAAACAGCTCATTGCGGTTATCGCCATTGGGAGAAAATGCCGTTGGCACATAAATATCAGGCCCTTTGTACACAAAGATGGTAACCTGGTCGGTACTGCTGCAACCCTGTGGTGTAAATGCTGTAACAGTATAGGTTCTGTCCTGGAAATTTATTGCAACAGGATTGGCAATATTGGGATCGCTGAGGCCCGCAACCGGACTCCATGTGTACGTAATGCCGCCACCCGCCTGCAACTGCACAGGCTGCCCCGCCACCACCAATACATCAATACCCGCATTGGCATTGGTGCCGTAAATGATTATATCACGTTTAAGCGTATCCGAAAAACAACCCGCAGTATCCCTGGCTACCAATGTTACCGGGTACGTTCCTGCAATGGAATAAACATAAGCAGTATTTTGCGTGGAGCCAACCGCACCGTCGCCATAGTTCCATATCCACGCATTGATATTACTGGTGGATGTGGCAGCAAAACGTATGGTGTCTTTTACACAACCGTTGCTGGAAGTGAAAGCAATAACTGGTTTTGGACTGGTGATAAAATTAAGGTAAGACGTATCGCTTTTACAGCCTGCATTACTGGTAACAACTAACTTCAGGTTGTTGGAGCCTGCACTGAAAGGCTGTAATGGATTTTGTTGTGTGCTTCCGCCGCCATTACTGAACAGCCATTGCCAGCCGGTGATTGTTCCGCTGCTTACTGTTGATGAGTCCAGAAACTGGTGCGCCATACTGGAACACAGTGGTTTAGTATAGCCCGGTTTCGCCACTGGCCTTTCATTCACCGTTATAATTTTTGTAAAAGTATCAGAAACGCAGCCCCGGCTGTTTTGCACCACCAGTTTAATGGTATCAGGCCCGGTAACTGCATAAATGGGCGATGGATATTGCAAGCCTGAAAGCTGCCCATTGCCCAGTTGCCACCACCACTGGTTAACAGCAGTTCCGTCATTGGTATAAGAAGAATCCTGTAGTGTAACCGGTGATAATTGACATGCAGGCCCGGCCTTAAAATAGGCTTTGGGCTTATCTACCACAAAAACATTTTTTTGAACAAGGCTGAGGCAGTTGCCCGCATTACCAACTGCATGAATAACAAGGTTATTTCCGGGATTCAGAAATACATGCGCTGCATCCTTTGTCTGCACAGGAAAGGCTGTATCGGCAAATACCCATGACCAGCCTGTAATGGGGCCATCAACCAGTGTGCTGTTATCAAAAAAACGGGTTGCTGTACCAAAGCAGACAGAATCAGTAAAAGTGAAATCTGCTACCGGTCTTGCGTGTATGTATATGTGGCGTACCAGCGTATCCGAAAGAC
>JANMDL010000403.1:0-5698 GCA_031376295.1 Chitinophagales bacterium | reverse complement strand
CTGGAAAAAAACCGGGATATTGACCTGGTAGCACGCCTGGGTTTTGGCCGTTGCAGGTTGTCTATTGCTGTGCCAAAGGCAATGCAATACAATACTGTAACTGACCTGGAGGGATTAAAAATTGCCACTACTTATGCTCATTTGCTAAACGGATTTTTGGCAGAAAAACAGGTGACTGCAGAAATACATGAGATAAGTGGCTCGGTTGAAATAGCACCGGGTATAGGGCTGGCCGACGCCATTTGCGACCTGGTGAGCAGCGGCAGCACATTATTTACCAATGGTTTAAAGGAAGTAGAAGTGGTGCTGCAATCGGAAGCGGTACTGGCAGTAAATAAAAATTTAACAGCAGAAAAGCAGGAAATACTTAACAGGCTTTTGCTACGCATTAACGCCGTAAAAAAAGCCAAGAGCGTAAAGTACATTTTACTTAACGCCCCCAATCACCAGCTTAAGAATATTGAAGCGATACTGCCAGGGGTAAAAAGCCCCACCATTGTGCCATTGGCTACAGAAGGCTGGAGCAGCGTACAAAGTGTGGTGAACGAAAATGATTTTTGGGAAGTGATTGAGAAATTAAAAGCCTGCGAAGCAGAAGGCATACTGGTAGTGCCGATTGAAAAAATGATTTAGCACAAATGGCACAAATGAATACAGAAATAATCATCAACCCCGCAAAAAGCGAATGGCCGCAATTATTGCAACGGCTCATACTAGATACCGCCATGCTGGACGAAAAAGTGGCAGCGATACTGGCAGATGTAAAAAGCAGTGGCGATGCGGCAGTTAAAAAATATGCTTCCCTGTTTGAGGGGGTGCAACTGGATGAACTGAAAGTAAGCCCGGCAGAGATTGAAGCAGCAACCGGGTCGGTAGATGAAGAGCTGAAAGCAGCCATCGGTATCGCAATAAATAACATCACTGCTTTTCACACCGCACAAAAAGAAGCCGTGCATAAAATAGAAACCATGCCGGGTGTGGTGTGCTGGCGCAAATCAGTAGCCATTCAAAAAGTGGGACTGTACATACCCGGCGGCACAGCGCCTTTATTTTCAACCCTTCTGATGCTGGCTATACCTGCCACCAGTGCAGGTTGTCCGCAGATTGCTGTTTGTACACCAAGTGACAAAAAAGGCAATGTAAATCCTGTAGTGTTGTATGTTGCGGGTTTGCTGGGCATTACAGAGATTTTTAAAATCGGTGGTGTGCAGGCCATTGCAGCTATGGCATACGGAACAACAACAGTACCACAGGTGTATAAAATATTCGGCCCCGGTAACCAATACGTAACCTGTGCCAAGCAAATGATAAACAAGGAAGGTATTGCCATTGATATGCCGGCGGGCCCCAGTGAAGTAGCCGTGTATGCCGATGATACCTGTAACCCGGCTTTTGTAGCCGCCGATTTGCTTAGTCAGGCCGAGCATGGTGCAGATAGCCAGGTGCTGCTGGTGGCAGCATCACAAATAATTATTGAACAGGTACAGGCAGCACTGGATGCACAATTGGAGGCTCTTCCCCGAAAAGAATTTGCTGTGCAGTCATTGGCCGGCAGCAGGTTTATAGTAATGAATGAAGCTGGTGCTGCTTTTGATTTACTCAACGAATACGCTCCGGAGCACCTCATTATTGCATCTGATAATGCTGCTGCATTGTGTGAGCTGGTGGTAAATGCAGGCAGCGTTTTCCTGGGGCATTATGCACCCGAAAGCGCAGGCGACTATGCCAGTGGCACCAACCATACCCTGCCTACAAATGGGTACGCCAAAGCATACAGCGGAGTGTCGCTTGACAGTTTTGTTAAGAAAATAACTTTTCAGCAACTAAGCGCTGATGGATTAAAAAATATTGGCCATGCTGTGGAAATGATGGCCGCTGCCGAAGGATTGGATGCACATAAAAATGCAGTCTCCATCCGCTTAACTAATAACTTATAACCCATAATTCAAAACATGGAGTTTAACATTAACAAACTGGTAAGGGAAAACATAAAGCAATTGATACCGTATTCTTCTGCACGGCATGAGTTTGAAGGCAATGCTGCTGTTTATCTTGATGCAAATGAAAACAGCCATGGGTCGCCATTGGCAGATGTTTTTAACCGGTATCCCGATCCGCTGCAGTGGCAATTAAAGTTTTCGCTGGCTAAAATAAAAGGCGTGCCTGCCGAAAATATTTTTATCGGCAATGGCAGTGATGAAGTGATTGACCTGGCGTACCGCATTTTTTGTAATCCGGGCAAAGACAATGTGATTGTTTGCCCGCCTACTTATGGCATGTACGAAGTGAGTGCCAACATTAATGATGTGGAAATACGCAAAGCAATACTTACAAATGATTTCCAGCTCAACATTGAAAGTATCATGAACCTTACTGATGCCAATACCAAATTACTTTTTATCTGCAGCCCCAATAACCCTACCGGCAACAGTATGCACCGGCCAGATGTGGAATGGCTGCTGAATAATTTTCCCGGCATTGTATTAATTGACGAGGCTTATATCAATTTTTCTAAACAAAAAACTTTTATACAGGAGTTGACAGAATATCCCAACCTCATTGTAATGCAAACGCTTTCCAAAGCATGGGGATTGGCGGCACTGCGGCTGGGTATGTGTTTTGCTTCATTAGATATTATTAATTTATTCAACAAGGTTAAGCCTCCCTACAATGTAAACAAAGCCTCTCAGCAATTGGGGCTTGAGGCTTTGCAGCAAACAGCATTGGTGAATGCCTGGATAAAAGAAACTGTTGGCGAAAGGATAATGCTGGAAGAACAGTTAAAACAGTTTAAGTTTGTGGAGCAGGTATATCAAAGCGATGCAAATTTTTTATTGGTAAAAATGCGGGATGCTGCTGGTTTGTATAGTTTTCTTGCGGCCAAAGGCATTGTGGTACGTAACAGAAGCAAAGATGTATTGTGTGATAATTGTTTGCGGATAACGGTGGGGACGAGGGCGGAGAACGGGGTGTTGCTGGAAGGGATGGGAGAATTTCAGTAGTTAGTAGTTAGTATGAAGTACTTAGTACTAACTACTTTGTACTTTATACTTTATACTTCATCTTTTAAATTTAAATAAATGAGTGCACAACCAATAATAGTTCGGTATAACAAACCCGGCAAAGCTGATGTAAATGGATTGAAGCGTATTTTATTCATTGACAGAGACGGCACACTGATTAATGAAGCACCGCCTGACTATCAGCTTGATTCGTACGACAAACTTACCTTTTACCCGGATACTTTTGAGTATATGCGGAAGATTGCAGCCGAGATGGATTATGAACTGGTGATGGTGACCAATCAGGATGGAATGGGTACGGATTCATTTCCTGAGGATACCTTTTGGCCACTGCACAACCTGGTGATGAAAAGCCTTGAGGGGGAACGGATTTATTTTGATGCTGTGTTTATTGACAGAACCTACCCTGCAGAGAAAGCACCAACACGAAAGCCGGGCACAGGGATGCTTACAGAATACCTTGATGCTGCAAAGTATGACATGGCCAATTCTTTTATGATAGGCGACCGCATTACCGATATGCAACTGGCTAAAAACCTTGGTTGCAAAGGCATCTGGCTCAACAATGGCAGCGGGCTTGGTTCAGAAGAAATAAAAGAGAAAATTGCGGCCCTGGGCGATACCATCATCCTCGATACACCGGATTGGGAAAAAGTGTACCGTTTTTTAAAAGGCGGCGAAAGAAAAGTGGTGCATGAACGGAATACCAATGAAACGAAAGTTACAGCAACCATCAATTTAGACGGAAGCGGAAAAGCTGCGAATGATACGGGAATTGGTTTTTTTGACCATATGCTAGACCAGTTGGCCAGGCATGGCAATATTGATGTGTCGGTTACCTGTAAGGGTGACCTGCACATTGATGAGCATCATACCATTGAAGATTGCGGACTTGCCCTGGGCGAAGCATTTGCCAAAGCATTGGGCGATAAACGGGGTATTGAACGGTACGGGTTCACCTTGCCGATGGATGATTGCCTTGCACAAGTGGCACTCGATTTTGGCGGCCGTAACTGGATTGTGTGGCAGGCTGATTTTAAAAGAGAAATGATAGGGGAGATGCCCACAGAAATGTTCTTTCATTTTTTTAAATCATTCAGCGATGCATCAAAGAGCAATATAAATATACAGGCTGCTGGCGAAAATGAGCATCATAAAATAGAAGCCATTTTCAAAGCATTTGCAAAGGCCATAAAAATGGCGGTAAAACGGGACTTGAGCAGCAATGCACTGCCATCAACAAAAGGTGTATTGTAATGGGAATCGTAATCATAAAATACAACGCTGGCAATGTGCAGAGTGTACAGTTTGCACTGCAGCGGCTTAATACAGAAGCCCTGGTTACAGACGATGCGGCATTGATACAGCAAGCGGATAAAGTGATTTTTCCTGGTGTGGGGCATGCCCGTGCTGCCATGGAATCTTTGCAGGAAAAAGGATTGGATAAACTGATCAGATCATTACAGCAACCTGTACTGGGAATATGTGTGGGCATGCAGTTGCTATGCACCCGTTCAGAAGAAGACAATACAACCGGCATTGGTATTTTTGATACCGAAGTGAAAAAGTTTGTTTGCCCAAAAGGTGAACAATTAAAAATACCACAGATGGGCTGGAACAGTATTCATAACCTGCGGGGCGAACTTTTTAAAGGTGTAAAGGATGCAGACTATGTTTATTATGTACACAGTTACTACGCGGTACAATGTGCCTGCACTATTGCCACTACCAATTATACTTTGACATACAGTGCAGCACTGCAAAAAGATAACTTTTACGGCGTACAGTTTCACACAGAAAAAAGCGCAGCAGCAGGGCAGCAGATTTTACAAAACTTTCTGAACTTATAACATGCAGATAATACCGGCGATAGATATCATTGATGGCAAATGTGTACGGCTTACAAAAGGTGATTATGCACAGAAAAAAGTGTATAATGATAACCCTGCAGAAGTGGCTAAAATGTTTGAGGCTGCCGGTATCACTAGGTTGCATTTGGTTGATCTTGACGGGGCTAAAGCCGGAGCCATAGAAAATTTAAAAGTGCTGGAAGCTATTGCACTGCAAACGGCTTTGCAGGTTGATTTCAGCGGTGGTATTAAAACAGCAGCAGCAGTTGCAGATGTATTTAATGCAGGGGCTGCTTATGTGGCCGTGGGAAGCATTGCCGTAAAAGACAAAGACCTGTTTGCCCAATGGCTGCTGCAATATGGTGCAGGTAAATTTATTGTGGGTGCCGATGTGCTGGAGGAGAAAATAAAGATCAGCGGCTGGCTGGAAGACACCGGGATTGATATCTGTGATTTTTTAGCAGGAATGATAGAAGTAGGGGTGTCACAGTTTTTTTGTACAGATATTTCAAAAGATGGGGCCATGGGTGGGCCATCAGTTGATTTGTATAAAAAGATTATCAGCAGGTTTAAAGGCATACAGTTGACAGCCAGTGGTGGTGTAAGTACGATGGATGATGTGCGTACATTAAAAGCCGCCGGTTGCAGTGGCGCCATCATCGGCAAAGCCATTTATGAGCAAACCATCAGCCTTGACGAACTGGTAAAACTGAATGATTAATTATGTTGTGCAAACGCATTATACCCTGCCTTGATATTAAGGACGGCAGAACAGTAAAGGGCATTAATTTTGAGCAGATAAGGGATGCAGGCAACCCTGTGGAA
>JANMDL010000813.1:0-5936 GCA_031376295.1 Chitinophagales bacterium | reverse complement strand
ATTGCCCGCAGCGCTTTTTGCTTTGGAGTAAATGCCATCATCATACCCGAAAAAGGAGTAGGTGCATTGAATGAGGATGCCATCCTCACTTCTGCAGGTGCGTTGGAAAAAATTGCCGTGTGCCGGGTAGGCAGCCTGATGAAAGCCGTGGATGAACTGCACCTTAATGGCATAAAAGTATTTGCCAGTGAAATGACTGCTGAAAAGAAAATTACAGATATTGACTTTAAAGAACCCTGTGCCATTGTGGTAGGTGGTGAAGAGAACGGCATCTTTCCTGCATTGCTTAAAATCTGCGACGAACAGTTCCACATACCAATGCCCGGCGATTTTGAATCGCTGAATGTGTCGGTGGCTACGGGTGTTATGCTGTACGAAGTGTCGAGGCAGCGGGGTCAGGCAGTATAATTTTTTTATATTTAATTTCTTTGAGGGATGCCGGGGCATCCCTTTTATTTTATCTGTACAAAGCACTTGCGATAAAAAATACCAGTACCGGTCTGGTTTATTTCGAAATGAAATAACCGGGGAATAGCAATTTTTATCCTCAATCAGGCAACATTTGGTGAAGAAGTGTATGTAATCATTGCATACCAAATGATGATAGTAAAGATTTGCCGGCTATCCACCATTGCATAAACTGACTATTAAAACCAAAACGCCTGTCAAATACAATTAGTGGGCATAAAGTAATACTATCTGCTTTCCGTAGCGGCAATCTTTTATTTATTTAATCCCAGGCTTAAAAAAACACAAAATTCCCTTAACTAATTGATTATTAAATTATTGTGCGCCTTTTTTGCAAATAAAGATGGTTTTTTCATCCGGTTTTGTACCTGGCAATTACCACTTTGTGTATCAAAATTTTTATGCGGTGTAATCGTATATAAGTTTGTGTCATCAAAGGGAAATAAAACTAAAAGCAAAATCAGGGATACAAAAAACGAATTAAGATGCAAAACATACAGCAAAGAAAAGTTCTTTACAGCCTTAGTTTATTCTTGATTGCCAGCTTACCGGAAACAGTTGCCAGTGAAATTGATTAAAGGTGAGATACGAAGCAGGCAGGCATAATAATATCATCATAATTCATGCTGCTGCACTGGTAATTGTACTTGAAATAAGGATTCAGTGAGAAGAGAATAGTAACAGGGCATATTTATTCTGACTATAAAATTTTCATCATGTGGTTTATTCCATTAAAAAATAGTTTACATGTAACAACGGTCGGACTCGCCGAAACAGCGACCTTAAGAAACCTGGAAGTAGGTACAACTCAATTATTTTTTATGAACAATTCACAATTAACAAACGGTTTATCAATCGAAGAACTACAGGAAAGAAATGAATTCACAGCTGCTGCTGCTGAAACCTGTTGCACTATTACTATTGAGATTTGCCCTGATGCTGCTTAAGCTAAATTGCAGAAATCTCAAAAGAGTGGGGTAACCATGTTTCTCCACTCTTTTAAAAAAAAATTACATGTACAAAGTAAGGATAACATAAAATGCCTTATGCGTGCATAAAATAAATGGTCGGACTCGCCGAAACAGCGACCTTAAGAAACCTGGAAGTAGGTACAACTCAATTATTTTTTATGAACAATTCACAATTAACAAACGGTTTGTCAATCGAAGAATTACAGGAAAGGAACGAATTTTCAGCCGCTGCTGCCGAAGAGTGTTGCAAGATTACGATTGAAATCTGCCCGGACGCTGCTTAAGTAGTGTCAGGAATTAACCCTGAAGAGTGGGGGGACCATGTTTCCCCACTCTTTTAAAAATCATCTTTTTAATATGTACACAGAAATAGAGATATACGAAACAGATTTCAAGGACAAATACCTGATAAAAAACGGGGACAAGTCAATGTATGCGGGACATATAATCAGGGATATTGTACAATTATTGAAAGAAGGCAGAAGCCGTATTGAAATTCAATCAGCTATTTCAGGAAAGCATAGTAAAAAAATTGATATTGAAACCATAGATGATATTGTTGACCACAGAATTAACGGATTTTTGAAAGGGAAAAAGGCAAACTCTTTTTTTAAAATCACAAAATTATTTAACCCGGGAGCTATACCAGTTCCCCGTAAGCTGCTTACAATTTTTGAACCCGCCTGGTTTTACTCAATACTTGCCGTATCATTCATCCTGAATATCTGTATTTATGCATTTTCTTCCCGCTTTAAAGTATCGACCGTTAAAGAAGGTATACTGGTTTATGTACTTTTGTTTGCTGTATTGATCATACATGAGCTGGGTCATGCACTGGCCGCAAGAAAATACAATACCGACGTAAAAGAAATAGGTTTTGGATTGTATTATGTAGTGCCGGTTTTTTATGTTGATTTAAATGAAGCATGGAAACTGGACAGGAAAAAAAGGATGCTGATTAATTTTTCGGGCATTTTTATTCAGCTCATACTCGGTATTTTCATTTTTCTGCTGGGGTTCATTTTTAAGGAGAGTGTAAATGTTCTGATGAGTTTGTTCATGGTAAATTTTATTATTATAATACTTAACCTGAATCCCTTTTTGAAATTTGACGGGTATTGGATTGCATCTGACTTATTTAATGAGAACGATCTTACCAGGACTTCAAACGAAATAATCCGCAATGTTTTCAAGTCCGGCAAAAATACACGGCGCCCGCTGTTGGTTATCTATTCGTTTCTGAGACTGGTTTTTGTTGGATGGATATTATTCTTAATAACTAGGGCTGCTGTTATATGTATTAAGAAAATCATTACCGGCGTTTCCATGGAATGGTATAATTACTTACCTGTATTTATTTTTCTCTTTATTTCCTACAGAATATTTTATAACATTTTAAACAAAAAAAATGAACTTAGAAAAAGAAAAAAGGATTTATAAGAATCAAATCTATAATCCTTCCGAAGCAGAAATCAGAAATGCAAGTTACAGTCTTGCACTTTTCTCCGCAAATATTAAAAGGTTTCTTCCCGGCATCCCGGCATCACACTATGTGTCAATGTTTCAGGAGGTGCTGTATTATCAAAAACTGTCTGGAGCAGAACAGTACGACCGTGAATACCTCGGGCAAACGACCGTTATTAACCATAGCGGAATTAACCTGGAAGAGTTTGCTGTTAAAACACCTACCATATTTGCAACCTTTCACCTGGGTTCTTACAGGTTGTTAAACTCAATTTTGTATGAAAATGGGTTTAAAATTGTGGTAATCATAGACGAAACAGTTTTTTTAGGACAACAGGAAAAACTGCTGAAATCAGTAAAGAGTGTTTTAAAGGGCACCGGCACGTCCGATCTGATTATTTTGAATGTAAATGACAGAACGTCTATTTTCAGGCTCAAGCAATTGCTGGAGCAGGGATATGTTATGACTGTTTACCTGGACGGCAATACTGGCATCAATGCCAAAAGCCAGGATTTTTCCAAAGGATACATTCCTATTGATTTCCTTGGAAAAACAATTAATGTGAAAAATGGCATCGGCAAACTGGCTGCATTGCTTGATGGCAGGGTGATTCCGGTAGTTTCTTACCGCGATGAGACAGAAGCTAATCACGTGGAATTTTATAAAGAAATTAACATCAGCGATTTTGAAAGTAAGAAGGAATTTTCTGTACAGGCAATTGAGCTTGCCTACAAAAAATTAGAAGAGAAGCTGGTTGAATATCCAACTCAATGGGAATGCTGGCTCTATATCCAGAAATGGTTTAAAAGGGATTACAGCACACCTTTTACACAGGAAGCTGACAGCCTGAGCAGGTTTAATGATGAGCGGTATTCCACTTTCGTGGTAAATGAATCGAATTTTATTTTTGATTTATTTGATTATCAGTCATTCCCCATTGATGCAATGCTGGCAAAGGCATTGAGGAAGAATGATTTTGCCGCAATTGAGCCTGAAACATTTAATACACTCAAAGAAAAAAATATAGTTGTATGAAACATCTCATCTCCCTGCTGTTGCTAACCTGTTTTTTTAGTAACGGGTATACACAAAAAAATATAGTAATTGGCGCAAAAATAAGAACTGAAAGCGGCGCCTGTGAAACTGAAAAAACTGAAAAAGAAATTTTACTTGAAATAAAGGTAAAGGAAAATTTCAGGGTGCTTAAAAAATTCACTATTAACAATTGTATGAATTTCTATGAGTTTCCCAAGTATCCGGGAAGGTTCAGGGTTACAGTCACTTCAAACAATTACCAGCCGGGAACACTTGAGTTTGACATACTGCCGGCTACCAAAGATACGCTGATGCTGAACGAAATTGTTTTGCAAAAAGAGAAAGTGGTGAACCTTGAAAAAGTTACAGTGCTGTCTGTTAAAAAAGAATTTATTAAAGTGGAGGCCGATAAAACCACTATTTTAGTAAAAAGCAATGAAATGCTGGCAGAAGGCAGTGCTTACGATGCAATCTTGAAAATACCGGGAGTGCTTGCCGATCCGGGAGGTAATATTGTTCTCAGCGGTAAGGTAACAGCCGTATGGATTGATGGGCAGCCCAATGGCCTGTCGGGCCAGGATCTTGTAAATTTTCTGAATAACCTGCCTGCCAGTGTAATAGAAAAAATTGAAGTGATTTCAAATCCCGGGGCAGCTTATGATGCAGGTACTGCCGGTGGGATAGTAAACATCATTACGGTGTCCAAAGCTATGAAGGGACTGAGCGGCACACTTAATTCATATTACGGGCGGAGCAGGTATGATAAATTTGGCACTTCCCTGGTGCTCAACGGAAGAGTAAAGAAAACTGCCTGGCAGGTTTCAGCCGGGTACAGTGAAAATAATGCAGATGAAAATAAAGTGCTGAGTAACAGGTTTTCAGATATGAATCCTGCAGTTACAGTAAACCAGTTTTACCAGACAAAGAGTTCAAGCATCCCTTTTTTTGTAAGAACCTCACTTGATTATTCTTTGAGCAGGAACGCCACCATTGGGTTTAAATATAACCTCAATACAAACTCTAATAGCGCTGTAACCAGCGGTACAATGCTGGGCGACAACGCATTGAGCAGTTTCAGTTTTACCAGTTTAAGCAAACCAAAGGAGCACAACAGTCAGCGTAATTTCTTTGTCTATTACAGGCAAAAACTGGATTCATCAGGCCGTGAACTGAATGTTTCATTTAATGCTTCAATGTTTGATAAAGATAAGTTTAATTCAGTATTACAATCCACCGTGCTGTTTCCTTCCCCTAAAACTTATTCGGGAAGTATTGCCGGTAATAATCTGGCAGTTAATACCGGAAGTGTAAAAGCCGATTTGGTAATTCCTTATAAAAAAACGAACCTGGTGTTTAATGCCGGGATGAAGTTTTCATATACTAAAGTTAATTCTGATGGATTATATAACCTGAACAGCGCTGATATAAGTATTCTCTCAAACCCGGTATATACTGATGAGCTGCAATTTAATTACAACCAGGCCAACTATGCTTTTTATGCAGAAGCAAAAAAGAAAATAAACCGGCTGAGTTTAAATGCAGGATTGAGGTATGAGTTTTTCAGAATCAGAAGCAATGTAGAAAATAAAAACTCAGTGTACAGCCGGAATTTTTCAAATTTATTCCCTTCTGTAAGCATGTTATACGAGATGAACAGGGCTATGGACTTCACCTTTTCTTATACAAAAAAAATTGAACAACCGGGCTATGCTGAACTTGACCCGAACCTGAATGGTTATTTTGATAACTATACAAATGTTCAGGGCAATCCTGCTCTTGAGCCAAACTACTACAATAATTTTGAATCTAAGTTAACACTGTTTAAATATATTTACTTTGGATTTAATTACAGTAATTCAAAATCAGAAAACTTACTGGTTCAGGAAAATGCGGGTAATTTCAAAACAACACAAACCTATAAAACATTTGAAGGGCTTAAAAATACAGGGTTTACATTCGGTATGCCTGTGCCTTTTGCCATTTTTACCGAGGGCCTG
>JANMDL010000340.1:0-6340 GCA_031376295.1 Chitinophagales bacterium | reverse complement strand
CCATCTATTACCGCTGGCTTATCGCCAAAGGCAAGTACCTGCAGGCGGAACATATCTGCTATGCTGCAATCCAAAGGATAACTTACCACATCGCCAATATAATCCGTTAAAAGGGTGGATAACGAAGAAGCGGAAAGGTATTGAATTGATGCTATTTTTTCATCCACTCCTGCTACAAATGCGTTGAGTAACGATAAATAATGACTTACAAATGACTGGACGGTTTCAGTTGAAAAACTATTTTCGTTATACCTGAAAACCATCCGTAAAGTATCCCCTGCGGGTGATATCACTACATTAAATTCATAGTTTGGCTGATTAACCAATTCAGAAGAAATAATTTCGAGGTTCTCCAGTCCTTCTTCGCCTGAGCGGCTGTTTTTATCTGGAAATAATACAGGATAATTGAGATAGGCAATCACATGATCAAACAACTTGTTTTTCAGTTCACTCTGCGCCTGTATATCCGTCAGCTTCTGGTAATGCCAGGGCAATTCGTTGATAGCCTGTTCTTTAACAGCTGCTAACAGTTCCCTTACAGTCATTTGTCCTGAGTAACGGATACGTACAGGAATAGTATTGATAAAAAGGCCTATCATTCCTTCTACTCCAGCTAAACCTGCGGGCCGGCCAGACACTACTGAACCAAATACCACATCACCGGTGTTGTTGTAGCGGCCCAGTAAAAAGGCCCATGCTCCCTGGATAAATGTATTTTCTGTTATTCCCAATTCCCTGCACAGGTTGCGTATTTGTGCGGTTTGCTCTGCAGCAATTACAACATGCTCTTCCCTTAGTACATAAGCCGCATCCTGCCCTGCAGTATTTTTTTGCATGGGCATAGTTGCTACCTCACGGTATCCTTCGAGTTGCTGTTTCCAGTATGCCATACCACCGGCATGGTCATCATCCCTCAACCATTTAATATAATCGGCATAAGGATAGATATTATCAAAATCCGGTACTTTATTGTTTATTAAGTGGCCGTAAATGTGGTACAACTCATTAATAAGCGGCCCTACACACCAGCCATCCATCAGTATGTGGTGATGTGTCCAGATAAACTCATAAACTCCCCCGGCGAGTTCCACTACTGTTAAACGCATTTGCGATCCAAACCCCAGGTTAAATCCTTTTTCCCTGTCTGCCTGCTTCATTGCCGCCACTGCATTTTCTGCTGTGCCGTTATCTTCAAGCCGGGTAAAGTTAAAATTAGCCGTTGCTGATTTATATACTACCTGTAAGTTCCTGTCGGCAAATTCATACCTGAATCCTGTACGCAATACTGCATGTCTTTCTACCAGGATTTGATAGCTTTTTCTTAATACATCGATATTCAGCCGGCCGGATGCACGGTAAGATGTTTGCTCTATATAAGCTGTGGTACCTGGTTCGGCAAGCCAATGGTAGTAAATGCCTTCCTGCAGCGGAGATAATTCATACACGTCTTCCACTTCTCCATATGCTGACAGGCTTTCGAGTTCCTCAAACGCCAGGTTATTATAGGTAAGATCGCCGGGTGTAATGATTTTTTCCCCTTGTTGTGCAGCTGCGTGCAGCGTTTCAACCAATTGTTCCAGGCGGTTTTTAAATGCAGTTGACAGCCGCTCTATTGTTGACTGGTGAAATTGTTCACGGCTGTACCCGATATGCAGGCGCAGTTGATGTGAAACAATCATCCCGTTTATATTCAGCAGGTTTTCGTATGGATAATTTCCATCAAAAGCTTTACCTGCTGTTTCATTGCTGTATGCAAAGCTGCTTTCTTTGCCCAAACCTGCATTGTCGAAATCTCCCAAATAATTAAAGAGTATATCACTGGCAGGTTGCTTATTCAGGTATGTACCAGGCAATGTGCCATACTTTAACAATCCATAGCTTAATCCTTTGCCGGGCACACGGCGCAATGTATCTTTTGTGCTGATAAGCCTGCGCATTAAGCCGCCAGCTTCATTGCGCAGCAATACCGGGTAGATAGTGGTAAACCATCCTGCGGTTCTTCCTGCATCACTGATGCCGGGGATTTCTTCCCGCCCGTGGCCTTCAAGTGCAACAAGTAATTCTTCTTTATTAAATACATCGGCCACGCTTTGCCCGAGTGCGGTAAGCAATATGTCGTTAATGCTGGTATTGTATACTTTATGGATACCAGCCTGCAGTTTACCGGTGGTATCAGCGTCTACACTTATTTCAATATTTTCCTGGCTATTGGCTGTATTACTGCCGCCAGGCTTATCAACCTGCAGTGGCTCATAATTGGCCGGCACCTGCGCCTGCCAGTAAGATGCGGTACCGGTAATGTCTGCGGTTCCGGCATACAAATGCAATTGCTCTGACCACTTTAAAAACGATACTGTTTTACCCGGCAGTGCTGCGGCTTCTCCTTTGCTGAATGCAGTATACAAGGTATCAATATCCTGCAGTATAATGCGCCAGCTTACGCCATCAGTAACAAGATGGTGAATGACGATAACTGCTTTATCACCACCAGGCATATGAAATAAACCAGCTGCCATCAAAAATCCCCCGGCTAACTGCAGGGATTGCTGCAATACATCGCAATAATGTTTCATCTGCTGCTCAGCGGTATCCTGTGGCAGCTCTGCAAAATCATACTCACTGAATCCATAATATTGAGCACCTTCTTCATTACGGTTGTATTGCGCCCAGTTGCCATCGCCATCAAAAGTAAATTCCATCCGCAAAGCATCATGATGCTGACATACGGCAGCAAGGCTGCGGCTGAGCCATTCGCACGATAAGCGGGTTTGGCTTGTAAGTACCACACTTTGATTGAAATGATTTTTATTATTATAATTGCTGTTAAGGAACCACTGCTGAACCGGTGTAAGCTGTACATTTCCAGAAACGGGTTCATTGGAAACGGCCTCTTCCGGGCTGGTGGCAACTGCATGAAAAGCCAGCTCTTCCAGCACAGGGTATTTAAGCACGTCGGCCACCCTCAGCAAAAATCCATGCTGCTTTAAGCGGTTGACCAGTAAAATCGCTTTAATTGAATCGCCGCCGGATTCGAAGAAATTAGCTGCAATGCCAATCCTTTCACTGTCCAGCACATCTGCATACACTGCTGCAAGCGCAGTTTCTGCCGCATTGCGTGGTGCAATATAAGTTTTAGAAATACCTGCCACAGCCTCATCAATGCCCGGCAATGCCCGCCTGTCAACCTTTCCGTTTGTGGTTAAAGGAAATTGTTCCATCTGCACATAGTAAGATGGCAGCATGTATTCGGGAAGTTTGTTTGACAGCATACGGCGCAATTCCACTAATTCACGAGCAGTATCACTTACAAAGTAAGCCACCAGTGTTAATGATTTCATTTTATCAGGAACGGCAGTTACTACCGCACCAGTAATCCCTGACAGCGATTGTAAAACATTTTCTATTTCTCCAAGTTCAATTCGGTAGCCCCTTATTTTCACCTGCTCATCGGCCCGGCCAATGTATTCCAGTTCTCCTCCGGGCTGCCACACTGCCATATCCCCGCTGCGGTATAACTTGCATCCGGCAGTAAATGGATCGGGTACAAATTTTTCTGCGGTTAATTCCGGTTTGTTAAGATACCCTGCTGCCAGTTGCACGCCACCGATGTACAATTCACCAGGCACACCAGGGGGTTGCAATTCGCCTTCGCTATCCAGCACATACAGCCGGGTATTGGCGATTGGGTGGCCAATGGTAACAGGCTGATCTGCGGAAGTAATTTTTAAAACAGAACAACCCACCGTTGTTTCTGTTGGTCCGTATTCATTATATACTTCAATGTCTTTATTCAGTTTTTTAAGTATTTCGATATGCCTTTTGTGCAGTTGCTCGCCCCCCGCTATAACGGTTTGTACAGCAGTTTTCTCTATACCCAGTGAGCCAATCAGCAGTATATGAGCCGGTGTAAGTTTTATAATATTGTTGCCGCATTCATTGGTCATGTAGTCCATCAATACTTCATCCACTTCCATTGTTTCCGGATAAACAGTAAGCGTCCATCCTTTTATTAAGGGGAGAAAGATGCTGGTGAGTGTAAAGTCAAAAGAAATTGAGCTGAACAGTCCCATACCCTTCACGTCTCCTTTTGGATAAGTGGCGGCAGCATACCGCAGGTAGTTTGTTAATCCTTCATGCGGAATCATTACACCTTTTGGCTTGCCTGTGGAGCCGGATGTGTATAGCACATAGGCTACATCATCCGGCGTAAGTTCTGCGGGTATAAAAGCGCCGGAAGCCGCATCTGCGTCTGTATTATTTTCATCTGTATTAAAAACAGTAAAACTGTCTTTTTTTTCGAGCAAGGCATTAAACCTGCTACAGGAAATGACTACTGACGCTTTTGTATCATCAATGATGTAGTTTACCCGTTCGGCAGGATAGCTTGTGTCAACAGGTACGTATGCTGCGCCACATTTTATCACAGCGATTATTGCCACCAGCAATTCAACAGAGCGTTCAATTACCACAGGTACAATATCCCCCTTTTTTATACCAGCTCCCCGCAGTTGCAGTGCCAGCCTGCTGCTCATATCGTCGAGTTCGGCATAGCTCCATGCTGCCTGGCCGCATTTAACGGCAATGGCAGAAGGATTTGCAGTTGCCTGATCGCTGAATAATGACAAAACTGTTTTGCCGGGCTCAAACAAAACGGATGTGTTATTATAGTCATTCAGCAATTTTATCTTCTCCTGCCTGGGCAATATGGCTGATTTTGTCATCCGTTCTTCACCATTATCGAGGTAAGTTTTTATTACGTTCAGCACACAATCGTTAAACCATTTAAGTGTATAGCCTGATGCCAGTTTTCTTGAAAGCGTATATGAAAAACTCAGTTCACCACCTGTACCATGAAGATTCATTACCAGGAAACTGTTGGTGAGTTCATATGAATCTATCTGTGGTGCAGCCGTTTCTGCTGCTGCGTTTGCCTGCATTGCAGTCAATGATGTATCCAGCCTGTCGTAGATGTGAAAGTTTATATAATTGAAAAGCACATCAAAAAACGGGCTTCCTGTTTTTTGCACTTCGCCTGCCAATCTTGAAATTTCTAGTAAAGTCAGCCGCTCATGCTTTCTTATTTCTGCCAGTTTGGTATCTACAGCCGCTACATATTCCTTCCAGCTATACTTGTTTTTACCGGTACTGTTAAACCGAACCGGAACAGTATTTAAAAAACATCCCAGCAGTTTATCGCCATCTTCCACTGCGGGCCGGTTATTGGTTACCAGGCCAGCCGTTATGTCCACATCAAAATTGAGCATTTGCAAAGCGCTGAGAAAGGAAGCAAACACTATAGCTTTTACCTCCACCCCCTGCGCAGCCGCAGCAGCTTCCAGCCGACGGGAAAGTTGCCCGTCCAGGTCATGACGCCACTCTTCCAGCACCACTTCGTCTGAAAAAATATCCAGCCGCCTGTATCCATCCATCTCCTGCTTCCAGAATGCCCGGTTGGTTTCGTCTGTTCTTTCTGTAATGGCAGAAACGGCTGCATCGTAATAAGTACATTTTAATAAACCGGGTACATAGTCCTTATCCTGCTTTATTGTTTCGCATAAGTTGCCCAGCTCTGTATTAAAAGAAGCAATGCTCCAGCCATCCAGTATGGCATGGTGAAACTGCAGTATATAAATAATATTTGCCTCATTGCATTTATACAGCCTGATGCCCCACAGTGGCGCTTTGGCGAAATCAAATGAAGCTTCCCTGTCTTTTTCAAGTTGCCCGGCAATGAATTGCTTCTGGTCTGCCGCATCAAGGTTTGACACATCTTCAAAATACACTACAGGCGACACCTGCTTATACACTACCTGAACTTCGCTGGAAAAATCTGAAAAATTAAAAGCTGTGCGGAGTATTTCATGTTTTTGCACAAGCAGGCCAACGGCTTTTCTGAAAATAGCTATATCAAAGCCGGCTGCCGGCAGCACATATACAAACTGATCATGGTACAACCGCTGCGAAGTGCTGGCAAGTGTACTGAATGCCATCCCTTTTTGTATATCTGTCATGGGATATACATTCGCAATGCTTTCGCTGCCGGGATGCATATGCAACACTTCATCTTTTATTTTACGTATTGCTTCTGCAGCGGCCGTTGCAATACCGTTTGCCTGTGTGTCATCTGTATGTGCAAGCACTACGCCGGCCATACCGGCAACAGTGGTGTTATAGTACAAATCGGTAATAGTAACTGGTTTGCCGAATGCTTTTTTTATTTTACCGATTAATGAAATTGCTTTTACCGAGTCGCCACCCAGGTCAAAAAAGCTGTCAGAAGCAGCTACTTTCTTTCGTCCAAGTACTTCAGCAAAAAAAACAGCGATGATACGCCCGGTTT
>JANMDL010000299.1:0-1523 GCA_031376295.1 Chitinophagales bacterium | reverse complement strand
GAACCGGTCGCCATTTTTTTCTGGCTCCCAGGGAAATACATCAATGGCGGCACCGCCTATATTACCGTCTTTAATAGCTTTTGCCAGCGCATCAAGGTCAACCACTTCGCCACGGGCATAATTGATAAGAATAGCACCTTTTTTAAAATGTTTAAGATTGGTTTTATTAATCAGGTTTTTGGTACTGTCCATTTCGGGTACATGCAAAGTAACAATATCAGCTTTGTTCAATACTTCCTTAAAACTTTTACTTCCTTCAGCATTGCCCAGCGGCAGTTTTGTTTCCACATCATAAAACAGCACTTTCATACCCAGGCCTTCTGCCAGTACACTTATCTGGCTGCCGATATTACCATACCCGATAATACCCAGTGTTTTCCCACGCAGTTCATAACTCCCGGCAGCTTCTTTAAGCCATATACCCTCATGTGCAGCTTTATTTTTATCAATAATGCGGCGTATCAGCATAATAGATGCACCAATAACCAGTTCAGCAACACTGCGGGTATTACTGTAAGGCGCATTAAATACAGCTACACCCTTTTGGATGGCGGCTTTAAGATTCACCTGGTTTACACCAATGCAGAAGCAGCCCACAGCCTGCAATTTTTCAGCCGCATCCAGTATTTTTTGAGTAACCTGCGTTTTACTGCGTATGCCAAGCAGGTGTACATGCTTTATTTCTTTAAGCAATTCGTCCTCACTAAGTGCACCAGTAAGCTTTCGCACATTTGTATATCCAGCACCTTTAAAAAACTTAACCGCCGTATCGCTGATGTTTTCCAAAAACAGAATATTGATCTTCTCCTTGGGATAACTCGTTATTTTTTTGTCTGCCATTGCTATTAATCCTTATTTTGTGCAAATATATTTCTAAATATTTTATGATACCGGTTACAGTTTTGCGATTACGCTGCTATTTATCACTTGCTATATTTTTTTCTGTTATATTCTCCTGTAATTCTGGCAGTACACCCAATACAACAGTAGTAAATAATGCTCCTGCTGATACCGCAATAACCATTGAATTGCCCGAACCATCCACCATCAGTAAGGCGGAAGCAGCAAGGCTCAGAGCCGCCTGCCAGGCTTTTTACGATACCATTCTGCTGCCCAAAGGCTTTAATGGCGGCATTATTGTAGCGAAGGCCGGTAACATTGTTTTTGAAAAATACAATGGTACGGGTTTTGTTAACGGGTTCGATACCATCAATGCCAATACACCTTTTCACATTGCATCTGTTACCAAAACTTTTACGGCAATGGCGGTACTTAAACTGTGGGAGCAGGGCAAACTGAATATTGACGAGGAGGTAAGCAAATACATCCCGGGTTTTAATTATCCGGGAGTTACCATACGCACCTTGCTTAACCACCGCAGCGGCCTGCCTAATTATATCCAATTAATACAACCCATGGGCTGGGATATTACAAAATATGCCAGTAATGAGGAAGAGATGAATTTTCATATTACCCGCAAGGCGCAACTGGTTGATACCTCGCCCTCCAATGTAAAGTACAGC
>JANMDL010000233.1:0-5415 GCA_031376295.1 Chitinophagales bacterium | reverse complement strand
ACTGCTCAAAGTTGGGTTTAACACCATTGATGTTGGCAGTTTTGTATCGCCCAAAGCCATACCGCAAATGGCTGATACAAAGGAAGTACTGAAGGGATTGAATATGCAGGACAGTTTGTCAAAATTATTAGCCATTGTTGCTAACCAGCGGGGTGCAGAAGAAGCTGTGGTATTTGATGCAATCAGTTTTCTTGGTTTTCCTTTTTCCATTTCGGAAACCTTTCAACAGCGCAATACCAATTCCTCAATAACTGAATCATTAGAAAGGGTGCAGGATATACAGGAGCTTTGTATTAAAACCGGTAAGCAATTAGTCATCTACATGTCAATGGGTTTTGGTAACCCTTATGGTGATGCGTATAATGAAGAAATGCTGCTGCATTGGGTAGAGAAGATTGCGGCGCTTGATATAAAAATCATTTCACTGGCAGATACAGTTGGGTTGGCCACGCCGCAACAGGTAAGCACAGCTGTTAAAACTTTGATACCTGCTTACCCGGATGTGGAGATAGGTGTGCACCTGCATGCGGCCCCGCACACATGGGAAGCCAAGCTGGCTGCTGCTTTTGAAGCTGGTTGCAAAAGATTTGACGGTGCATTGAAAGGCATTGGTGGCTGCCCTTTGGCGGGTGATGACCTGGTGGGCAATATGGATACAGAGCTGATAATTCCTTATTTTCAGCAGCAGGGATTGCTGGGTAAACTGGATATGGAGAAACTGGCGGAGTGCAGTAAGATGGCAGCAGGGATTTTTGTTTAGCAGTATTGCCGGTATGAAATGCCACAGAAGCACTGAAACACAGAAAATACAGCAGTAAAGTATCTTTAGTAACAAATTATAAAGTTGCCACCGAAGCACTAAGAAAAACAGTGTTTCTGTGTTTTAGTGGCATAAATTAAAAAATAATGGATTTTCACGCAGAATTTATACCAAAGCCTTTTGAAACAACCATTCATTATACGGATAAGCTGCTGCTGATTGGTTCCTGTTTTACAGAAAACATCGGCGATAAACTGCGCAATCATAAATTCAGTGTGCTGGATAATCACAACGGCATCCTCTTCAACCCGGTGAGTATTGCAAAGTCTGTTACTTCCTATATTGAAAACAGGCGTTATACAGAAGATGATTTATTTTTTCACAATGACATATGGGGAAGCTGGCAGCATCATACCCGCTTTTCGGATGTGGACAAGCAGGCCTGCTTAAGCCGGATCAACCAGTCGCAGCAGGAAGCCAATGCCTTTCTTAAAAAAGCTGATTGGGTGCTGATTACCCTTGGCTCTGCCTTTGTGTATGAACTGGAAAACAAAGAAGTGGTGGCCAACTGCCACAAAGTACCCACCGATAAATTCAGCAGGCGCCTGCTGGCCGTAGAAGAAGTGAAATCTGCATTGGATAACCTCATGCACCGGCTGTTCATGTTCAACAGCCATATAAAAATAATCTTCACCATCAGCCCAGTGAGGCACCTGCGGGAAGGCTTTGTAGAAAACAACCGCAGCAAGGCGGTGTTGATACAGGCCGTACATCACATTGTCAACAAATTCAACAGGCTGTTTTATTTCCCGGCTTATGAGCTGGTGATAGACGACCTGCGTGACTACCGCTTTTATGCTGAGGATATGGTGCATCCCAATTACCAGGCCACGGGCTATGTATGGGAAAAATTCATCAGCACCTGTATTGGTACGGAAACCACTGCACTGATGAAACTGGTAAATGAAATAAGGGCGGCACGTACACACAAGCCTTTTAACCCGGCATCGGGGGAGCATAAAAAATTTCTGCATACCTATTTAAATAAAACAAAGCTGCTGCAGGAAAAATATCCTTCGCTTGATTTCAGGGAGGAATTGGTTTATTTTGAAGCATGAAGCATGTAGTATCTCAAATGATTAACTTTGAAGCTATGGAGTCAAAATCTCATCTGCCTGATATCAGCAGCAGAGCTGATATTGCGGCCTTGGTAAACCGATTTTATGAGCAGGTGAAGGTGGATGAAGTGATTGGCTTTATTTTCACCAAAGTGATACCCATGGATTGGGAACATCATATTCCGGTGATAACAGATTTTTGGGAAACCATCCTGCTTGACAATATAGTGTATAAAAAAAACGCCATGGAAGTACACTATGAGGTGAATAAGAAAATACCCTTGCAAAAAGAACATTTCGACCGCTGGATACTACTGTTTAATGGTACTGTTGATGAAATGTACAGTGGGGTAAAAGCCACACTGGCAAAAACGAGGGCATCTTCTATTGCTGCGGTGATGCAGTTTAAGATGCAGGATGCCGAAAATAAAAAATCAATATTGTAATGGAACTGAACTGGACATATAAGTATTTTGATGAGTTGCTGCCGGCTGAATTATATGCTGTGATGCAATTGCGCAATGAAGTGTTTGTGGTGGAGCAAAACTGCGTATACCAGGATGCAGATGAGAAAGATATTACCAGTTATCACCTGATGGGCTGGGATGGCAGCATTTTGGTGGCATATACCCGGATACTGCCGCCGGGTTTGGCTTATGCCGAGGCAAGCATCGGGCGGGTGGTAACATCGCCAAAGTACCGGGGTACGGGTGCAGGCAGGCAGTTAATGGAATTATCAATTGCCAGAACGATGGAGCAGTTTACTATAAAAACCATCAAAATAGGGGCGCAGTTATACCTGGAAAAATTTTACGGCTCCCTCGGCTTTGTGCAATGCGGGCCGGGTTACCTCGAAGATGATATACCGCATATACCTATGCAACTGCAAAAATAATTTTAGCAATATGCAATAATCATGAAATACGACCGTTTAATGTTCGTGGCAACGCAATATGGGTTATTGAGGCGTTGAAAACAACGTTGCCGCACATCCAAATATCCAAAAATCTGATTTCACATGAAAAATCGGCTACACTGTTTTATTAGCAGGGCTATGTTTATCCTGCTGTTTTTTATCTCTCTCTCATCGCATGTAAAGGCGCAATCACTCATTTTTGGTAATGAAAGGTTCAAAGTGGAAACAGGGCTTAATTTTGGCCCCAGCTTCTTTTTGGGCGATCTTGGCGGCAATATCGGTAAGGGAACCCGTTTTGTGAAAGACCTGAATTTTGAGCTGACCAAGCTGATGAAGGGAGCTTTTATTACAGTTTATCCTAATGAATGGCTTGGCTTCAGGCTCAGCGCCAATTACACTTATCTTGAAGGAACGGATAATATCATCAATACAAAAGGTGTGGATGAACTGTGGCGCAAGCAGCGTAACCTCGATTTCCGTACCAATATGTGGGAAGTGCAATTGGGGGCAGAAATTTACCCATTGATGTTTTTAAAGAAAAATGATGAAGATTACGCACCACGCCTTAGGCCTTATGGTTTTGTTGGCGGTGGTATTTTTCACTACAACCCCGAAGGGTCAATTACAGATGTGAATGGAAAAGTAACCTGGCACAAGCTGCACCCGCTTAAAACAGAAGGCCAGGGCATGAAGGAATACCCCAATAAAAAACCTTATTCACTCACACAATTCAATATTCCGCTGGGTGTGGGATTGAAGTATTTTCTTTCTGACAGGATAAATTTCAGTACGGAATTTTTGTACCGCAAGTCATTTACTGATTATATTGATGATGTAAGTACCACTTATATCGACCCCAATCACTTCAGCACTAATTTATCTGCTGCAGATGCAAATATTGCCCGGAAGATACATGATAAAACGATTGGTATAGTATTGCCAGGTATTACACGTTACCAGCCGGGCGACCAGCGGGGTAATCCTAAAAATGACGATGCCTACTTTACGCTGGTGTTTAAGTTTGGAATCAGGCTTGGCCCCATATTCGAAAGTAAGTTCGACCGCAATGCTGCAAGGCAGACAAGGTGCCCGGCATTATTTTAATTTCAATATCTACTATCTCAATACACATTTAAAATCTTGATTATGAAAAATGGTTTACATGTAAATCCCTTTATGCTGAAAGCTGTTGTTTTACTTACCTGCTTTATGCTGGTAATGATTTACAATAAGTCAAAAGCGCAAACGCCTGCGCAGCATCACATTGAGCTGCAGGCAAGATAAATACGGCTTGTTTGATGATTAATAATGTAAGGTAAGGTATACAGCAGAAATTAACCCCCGGAAAACAACGTGCATTCCTGTACGATGGGACCCCTGAAACCACAAATTTCAATTTCGCTGCTATGCTTTGCCTTTTTTCATAAAAAAATTTCTATCTTGATGGAAATATTTTTTATGTACTGCAAACGTTTCCCCCTCCTGCTTATTATTTGTTTATTTGTAAGCTCCTGTAAATTCAGTTGCAATACGGGTAATACCGGTAAGTCAGGCAGTAATACTGTAAGCGGACCTGCAGTTGTAAACGGAGCGCTTATCTCCAATGGCATTGACATTACTGCCAGCGGGATAAAAATTAAAAGTGCCACGCTTAAACTGGATGGCGGAGTAAAAGTATCCGACGATAATGTGGTGAACCTCAATCAGAAAATTTACCTGGTGATTGAGTTAGAGGATAAATGGACCGTTGCAGACGGTAAATCATTTATTGGCGCTTCAGAAAAAATAACTACCAGCAAAGGCTACGAAGTGCTCAATGCTGCTGACCTTTTTAAAGACAACACCCTTTCAGGCTTCGACCCCAATGACACAAAGTACATTCAACTGGATGCCGTTATTACAAAGAACGATCCTTCAATCAGTTATTATAAAGTAGATTTCAGGGTATGGGATAAAAAGGGTGATGCTGAAGTGAAGGGCAGTTATAAGTTTTATTTACAAGCGGAATAGGTTGAAAGTTGACATCGTTATTCTGAAAGTTGACACCGTCATTCGGAAAGTTGACACCATCATTTGGAAAGTGGGCATCGTCATTCGGAAAAATGACATGGCCATTTGGAAAAGTGACCCCTCCTAAAGGTACTTGACAGATTTTGGTGTTACTTAAGATTGTTATTGTCAGTATTTTTTATAGTTCCTGATACAAGATTACGGTATTATTGCTTACCAGTAAAATTGATTTGAACCTATGATGCTTATTCCTGTTTTGGGTTGTCATCCGGGGCCTTTATTCCTGACCATTCTGCATGAGTTTTTTGTTATTACTAAATTACAGGACAGTCTTTTTTTTTTACTCCTTTTTCAACTTACTGTTTTACTGGTATTCCTGGTTGAGGCATACCCTTATTGCCTGCTTTTATTTTTACCGCCACCGCTTTTTTGCCACCGCATAGTTAAGCCTTAGCGAATAGCTGGTAAACTTAGGGAAGTTAAAAAAACGTGCTGGGCTGATCTGTGGTAGAATTAAGACGGACTGGTGTTTATAGAGCAGGTTACGGCAGGTGAAAATTTTAGTACGAAAGATGGGCGTGTATTTGAAAAAGGAGAGAAAAGAAGAACCC
>JANMDL010000228.1:0-5167 GCA_031376295.1 Chitinophagales bacterium | reverse complement strand
CAGCAGGCCCGCCACTGCCGCTGCAGCATTTTTTGCTGTTCGGCAGTGCTGAAGTGGTGAAAAGCGTTGTACATGGTATACAGCTCCCCGCAGGTTGGCTGCAGGTGAAGTATATCCATACTTTCTTTTTTGTACCGGATGCCAGGGGTATTTTCTGTAATTAACTGCGGAAACTTATCAGTAAGTACAGTTTGTAGTGTATCATTTAACTGCCTGTGCAGCCATACAGCAGGCCCGCCACTGCCGCTGCAGCAATCGGTAATACGTTGCAGTTTATGCTGCTGCAGCATTTGGCGCAGTACCGGTACCAGTGGCTGATAAATTTTAAACCATGTAGTCACATTGCCTATAAAACCCACCTGCTGCCTGCGCAGCAGGGCAGGGAACCAATCATAATCTTCCAGCTCCTTCACCATTATCAAGTAAATTACAGAAAAATACCGGCACAACCAATTGCAATACTCTTTGTGTAAAAAACGGATTACAGTCTGCTTCTGTTCCGCATAATCCACCATATCAACAGAAAGCCTGATAGCAAATTGATGTACCTTATCCATTGAAACAGGGCTGCGCATGCTGTGTCAATAGTAGCATACACAAGTACTCCAGCTGGCACAAACAAAAACCATAAACTGTATTTCAGTGTCTTTTCTACGATGTTGGCCGCAGGCACTAAAAACCCAAGCATAAAAAAGGCAAAATAGGCCAGGTGCCATTTCATCATGCTTTCGGCACATTGCCAGCTTATGGCTTCAGCACTTGCGGTAATGCCGTTTTTTGCCTGCTGCATCAGCGCATAAATATGAAAATTTTCAATAAAATCAAGTACTGCTACCAAAGAAATAAGCACAATGGCAATGATTGCAACAAATGAAGGCGCATTATTGCGGAATTCTTTAATGGTAAACAAAGTCATGCTGGTGTACAGGATGATAAAAATATTATCCAGCACAAAAATAACATTGAGTGTGTTGCTGTGTTCCACCAGTTCTTCTGTGTACTTTTCCGGTGCATGTACCAGTTCAAAATATTGCTGGGAGATACCGTGGGTAAGCACTACGCCCAATAACAAAAAAAATACAATAGCCGCAGCTCCGGCAAGTATGGAAGCAGTTCTGGCTGTTGATGTATTTATCTCTGACATATTGTTGTACAGTTTAATGCTTTTAAGATAATGCAGTTAACCTTAATTTCCGGTTGCTTATTCAGCCAATGCAAATTCAACTGCAGCTTTTGCATGCAGCGCAGTGGTATCAAATACCGGTATAGAGCAATCTTCCTGTTTTATTAAAATAGGTATTTCTGTGCAACCAAGTATTACACCCTGTGCCCCTTGAGCGGCCAGGTTATTAATTACCCGTAAAAACAGTGCTTTTGTTTCAGGCAGAAAAACACCTTTGCCCAGTTCATTATAAATTGCAGTATTCAGCAACTCAATGTCTTCCTCCCCGGGTATGATAGTGCTGATGCCTTTATCCCGTAATTTGTTTTTGTAAAAGTCCATCTGCATGGTGTATTTGGTACCCAGCAGGGCCACTGTTTTCAGTTGCTGTGCGGCTATTGCACCGGCTGTAACTTCAGCAATATGTATGATGGGGATGTTCACGGCGGCTTGTACTTTGTCCGCAATTTTGTGCATGGTATTGGCCCCGATCATAATACAGTCAGCACCTGCCTGCTCCAGTTTACGGGCCGTTTCGCACATTTTCACAGCAATGCCATCCCAGTTGCCTGCTTCGGTAAGTGTTTTTATTTCAGCAAAATCAAGAGAGATCAAAACAATACTGGCAGCATGTACACCACCGAGCTTTTCGTTAACCATCTGGTTCAGCAGCCGGTAATAATCTGCCGAAGAGAGCCAGGTAATGCCGCCGATGATGCCGATTGTTTTCATGTAATTTTTTTTCAAAGATAATCGTTGCCGGTTAATTGAGAAGATAATCAGTTCAACGTGGTGTATTTCAATATACCGTACAGTGGGTATTGTAAAATATTCCACCATACCTGATATTGCACTAAAATCAGCAATATGAAATATGTAGTAATGGTACTTGGTGCTGCAATACTTTTTGCATCCTGCACTAACGGAGAAAAAGAAACAGCAGCCCCACCGGCCCCCAAATCGGTACAGGATGTTACCGGCAGCATAAAGGGGAAAAAATACAAAGTGGACAAATTGGGTATACTGTCGCCATTTGCATCCGACAGCCTCAGCCCGGTTAACTGGAAAATACAGCAGCAGGACACTGCTAAGTTTTTCAGGGATTATGCTGCAAAGCAAACAGGTTTTACCGTGAACTTCAGCAACGACAGTGCTGCCAGTTTTATGGATGGAGATGCCGGAAAAATGATTAATGCGCTGTACTCAGTTGAAAATGATACCAATCCGCAGGATAAAGAAGAATTACCGGGTATCAAAATAAAATTAGTGTACAACGATTCTATGGAATTTGCAGGTAATAAAACTGCAGCAAAAATGACACTGCGCCTTCGGATAATGGGTATTGATGCCAGCAACCTGCTGCTGGAGACCAACCGCAGCTACAACAACCGTAAATTAGTATTGTGGATGAAGGGGCAATAGTGCCTGATGATGTCATTCCGCCAGTAGCATTTCCCTATCTTTATGCAATAAACATATTTATTCATGAAGCACTCACTTATGCTAATTGGGTTTCTCTTACAGTTATTTTATACAAGGGCTCAGGAAGCCGGTTTTTCAAAATACCCGGTATATACGGGTAACGATCTTGGACTGAGTTATTCAACTGCAAAATCTGTTTTCCGTATCTGGTCGCCAGTGGCCACAGCAGCGCAAATAGTATTGTATGCTGATGCGGGTACTCAAAAACCGCAGCAAACAATTGAGATGAAGACTGGCAAAAACGGCACCTGGGTTGCTGAAGCAGCAGGTAACCGGGAGGGCATCTATTATACAATCCGGGTGTTGATTGATAATACATGGAGCGATGAAGTGACGGACCCTTACACAAAGGCCGTTGGTGTAAATGGCAAGCGGGGCCTGGTATTGAACCTGCAGGACACTAACCCGGACGGCTGGAAACTGGATAAAAGCCCGGTGTTTAAAAATGCCACAGATGCGGTTGTGTACGAACTGCATGTAAGGGATGCCAGTATTGCCGCCAACTCGGGTATCAGCCATAAAGGAAAGTTTTTGGGACTTACCGAAAAGGGAACGGTAAATAATGACGGCCTTGCAACAGGGCTCGGCCATCTTAAAGAACTTGGCGTAACACATATTCATCTGCTGCCCACTTTTGATTACAACTCAATAGATGAAACTGAACCAGAAAAGCCGCAATACAACTGGGGCTACGATCCGCTGAACTATAACGTACCCGAAGGCTCCTACAGCAGCAATGCGTTTGATGGAGCTGCACGCATCAAAGAGTTTAAACAATTGGTACAGGTCTTTCACCAGAATGGGTTAAGGGTGATAATGGATGTGGTGTACAATCATACTGCACACACCGAAAAATCAAATTTCAATCAATTAGTGCCGGGTTATTATTTCCGCCAGGCAAAAGATGGTGGTTTTTCCAATGCTTCCGGCTGCGGTAACGAAACAGCTTCTGACAGGACAATGATGCGGAAATTTATCATGGAATCGCTGCTGTACTGGGTGCAGGAATACCATGTGGATGGTTTCCGGTTTGATCTGATGGGCATACACGACATTAAAACGATGAACAGTATTGCTGCAGCATTGCGCAAAATAAAACCTGGCATTTTGCTGTATGGCGAAGGGTGGACCTCAGGCGCATCGCCATTGCCCGATAGCGTAAGGGCCATTAAATCAAATGCTGCAAAGCTGAATGGTATTGCTGTTTTTAGTGATGATATAAGGGATGGTATTAAGGGTAGTGTATTTGATGGTGCCGACCGTGGCTTTGCAAGTGGCAAGCAGGGAATGGAGGAAAGCATCAGGTTTGGTATAGTGGCTTCCTGTTATCACCCGCAGTTGGATTATACAAAGGTTAATTACTCCAAAAGGCCCTATTCACTTGCGCCCGGCAGTACGGTTACCTACTGCGAATGTCATGATAACAATGTGCTGTGGGATAAATTAGCCATTTCTGCAAAAGATATTCCCGAAGCTGAGCGTAAGGAAATGCACAAGCTTGCATTGTCTATAGTACTCACTTCGCAGGGTATCAGTTTTCTCCATGCCGGTACTGAGTTTCTGCGCAGCAAAAAAGGAGTGGAAAATTCTTACAATGCACCCGACAGTATCAATGCCATTGACTGGAATCTGAAAACGGTGAACAAAGATGTATTTGATTACGTGAAGTTCCTGGTACAAATGCGCAGGATCCATCCTGCTTTTCGTATGAGCACAGCCAGGCAGATTGCAAAGCATATCCGCTTTATGGGTTCAATGCCCGAAGGTGTAATTGGGTATACCATTAACGGGGCAGCAGTAAAAGATACATGGAAAAAGATATTCGTCTGCTTTAACGGAACGGGTACAGAAAAATCAGCAGTGTTGCCAGCCGGAAACTGGAAGCCGGCAGTGCAAAATAACAGGGCAGGGAAGGGGAGGACTTTTGCCGCATCATTGATTTTGAAGCCATACAGTTGCAGTGTACTGTACAAGGATTGACCAACTGCCTGCCATTTTTATTTTCAACCCGAAAAATCATGCTCAAAATTCTTTATACAAAATTACCGGATCAGGAATATGAAAGCCGGTTTAATGAATTGCTTGCACTGCTGCCGCCATTGCTGAGGGAAAAGAACCTGAGGTATAAATTCTGGCAGGACAGGTGGCGCAACCTGATGGGCAAACTGCTGCTGCTTGATGCAATTGACAGTTACCAGCTTCCCGGCGGATTGCTGGATAGGCTTGAGTATACCTATCACGGCCGCCCTTTTTTTAAGCACCTGCCGGGTATTGATTTTAATATATCGCATTCAGGCAATTACATAATATGTGCTATGGCAAAAGAGATCACCATTGGCATTGATATTGAAGAAATCAAGCCCTGCTGTTTTGATGATTTCACCAATACCATGAATGAGCAGCAGTGGCAGATTATTAAAAACAGCCCTGAACCTTACAGGCAGTTTTATACCTACTGGGCAATAAAAGAAAGTATCATCAAAGCCGACAGCAGGGGTATGTCGCTGCCGCTGATGGATATAC
>JANMDL010000792.1:0-8952 GCA_031376295.1 Chitinophagales bacterium | reverse complement strand
CGCCCGGGTCGTCCAGGTCGCCTTCGGGCGAAGCACCCATACCTGAAAGAATTATTTTATTGCCATCAATCAGTTTAATCACATCCCGTCCATAGTGATTCAGTTCCGTTAGTGGCCTCCCGGGATTGCTGTAGGCATCATCCGTACTCCTGTCGAAAAGTATGGTACTGCTGCCATCAACCGGGTTAACAATACTTGCTTTTTGCCTGCGCTTAGCCTGTAGCCCTTCAGTAACCAGTATCATATCTTTTTTTACCGGTGAAATATCCATTATGCGCATCGCCGTTTTGGCAATAGAAACAGGCTTACCGCTAAAGGGAGCAGCAAGGGCAAAAGCTTCATCATGAAAATCCATTTTCTTTTTCATGATGCCGCTGTCTAAAGGAGTTACCCATATAACTGTAGCCGGTTCATCATCCTTCCAGCCAAAATCATGCGGTGCATTCAGTACATTGTCAAAACCTGTGGGTGCCAGTTCACTGCTTGGTATTTTTGCCAGCAGTTTTACTTCCCGGCCAATTACGTCAAGTATAATCATGCTGCTGTTAAAGCCTCCGGCAGGCACTAAGTACGAAAATGGCTTATCAATTTTTTCCAGCAGCGTGTATTCCTTATCAGGCGACAAACTATAACTGTTGAGTATCATGGGGCTGCCAATGTTCATATTAAGTGTGCCACGGGTTGAGGGGCTGGCTTTTACCAATTGTGTGGTGGCATAAAATTCAAACAGGGCCTCATCATAAGGCGACTTAATTAAATCCTGGTAAGTACGGGATGCCGCCACCTTACCCAGGCTTTGCTGTGCCACCGGGCCTGCAGGCGCAGCAGGCCTTATGGGTTGCTGGCTCAATGGCTTTGTAACCGACCTGAACAATATGCTGTTATCACCTACCCAGGTAAAGGGGTTGCCCATTACAGCATTTACCGGTACATTGTTGTATTTCACTGCTGCCAATGTGTTAACGTCTGCCACAAAAAGGTCAATACCTGTTAATGATGAATGAGTAAAGGCAAATTTATCTCCGGCGGTATTCCAACTAAAATTGGAGGCTTTCAGATTTTTTGGGAGGTTTTTAATCACCAGTTCTTTGCCAGTAGCAATATTTTTAAGGGTGAGGCCAATAACATAGCTGCTCCTGCTTGGCCCGAAGTTTTTTGGGTTGATGCGCAGCCCTGCAATACGCAGTTCGGGCTGGGCAAGTTCTTCCACATCGGGCATACTGCTGCGTTGCATCAGCAGCATCCAGCGGCCCTTACTATCAACACTTACACCGGGTGTGGGTTTCGCCATTACCAGGTCGTATATTTCCTTTGGCGGGGTTTGATAGCCGATGGCATCCTGCGCATTTGCAGTATTGAAGCAAATAACGGACAGTAAAAAGAAGAATAATTTTCTCATCTGAATGTATTTTTTGTGTTCAAAATAAACCGAATCAATTTTACATCGGTGTTCTTCCACAGGTATATAGTTAATTGCTGATGCCTGCCCGCATTTTTACATATTCGTTTTTCTCCAGTTCATTCAGCATAAAAAGGGCAAGGTCGCCGGCACCTATGCGGTACTGGTTGGGCTCGGGCGGATAATCGGCTGCCGTATGATAAACACCGGTAGCCTCCTCATTTTTAATATCAGGCGGGCAAACAAAGGTCCAGTCGGATGCAGAGTTTTTCAGTGCCTCATAAGCCGTCCTGTGTTCGGTACTCACCGGCAGGTACTCCTTTGGAAATTCCGCCATATCCATCAGCAGCTTACCATCTTCCGGGCTGTTTAGTACACCCATGCCGCCAATGGCAACAATTCTTTTACAGCCGCTTTTATCCATTTGTTTTACAATATTCTTCATGCCAAGGCTCCGGGTTTTGTCCGTGCCATCAAAGCCGCCACCCAATGCACTCAGTACAGCATCGCAGTTTTTCAGGGCATTAAAAACCTCTGTTTCGTCAAACAGGGCACCCCTTATTAATTGCAGGTTTTCATTTTCAATAGTAATGTCAAAAACATTTCTGCCAAAAGCCTTTACCTTCCAGCCCTTCCACAGCGATTGTTTTACCAATTGCAAACCAACCTGCCCCGTAGCACCAAAAACAATAACCTCCATCATTTTAAAATTTATACAAGATAAGGAATAAAAAAAATTTGCTCAAATAAAATAAACTTGCCTTACATTTGTAGCAACAATGAATAAATATACAGTAAATAACAATGGTTGGTGGTGGAGCATTATCAGTTGATGTGCCACTATTGCTATTGTGTATTTGATACAAAATAACAGGAACCCGGCACAAGTTGCCGGGTTTTTTTATGGAGCAAAAAGCAGGGAACGGAAGTCCCGAAGGATAAATATTGTAAGATGAAAAAAATCAGTATTCAGACAGTAAGCAAAAAAATGCTGGCAGATGTGTACACGCCTGTGGGCATCTACCTGCGCCTGAGAGACAGGTTCAGGGATACGATACTGCTGGAAAGTACAGACCATCATGTAACAGAGAACAGTTATTCCTTTATCGGCATCAATGCGATTGGCGGCATTGAAATTATAAATCCCTCTATCCTCGAATTTAAGCTGCCGGGGCAACCGGCCGAAAGAGCAGTTATTAATAAACCTTTGGAAGTACCCGGCATGCTGCAGGCGTATATGCAGCGCTATGAAGTTGTACCGGCTGCAGAAAAAGAAGTGAAATGTGTACAGGGCCTGTTTGGCTATGCTGCATTTGGAGCAGTACAGTTTTTTGATGATGTTAAGCTGCGTGATCATGGGGGAAACAGTGAAACCTCATTGCCACTGATGCGCTACCGCCTTTATCAGTATGTAATAGTAATCAATCATTTTAAAGATGAGCTGTACCTGTGTGAAAACCAGGTGGCTGGTATTGAAAGTGAGTTGCCGGTAGTAGAATCGCTGATAAAAAGTAAAGATGTTCCGGTTTTTCCTTTCCGGTTAACGGGCAGCGAAACCTCCAATATGGACGATACGGCATACCTGGCCATGGTGCAGCAGGGTATACAGCATTGTTTAAGGGGCGATGTGTTTCAGATAGTACTCAGCCGCCGTTTTCAGCAGTCTTTTACAGGAGATGAGTTTAATGTATACCGCTCACTGCGCAATATCAACCCATCGCCCTATCTTTTTTATTTTGATTATGGTGATTATAAACTGATGGGTTCTTCGCCCGAAGCTCAATTGGTGATACAGCATGGTAAAGCGGTAATGCATCCTATTGCGGGTACATTCAGGCGTACAGGTGATGACGCCACCGACCAGGAACTGGCGGAAAAGCTGCTGAATGATGAGAAAGAAAAGGCTGAACATGTGATGCTGGTAGACCTTGCCCGGAACGACCTCAGCAGAAAATGTGATAATGTGGAAGTTACTCATTTCAGTGAAGTGCAGTATTACAGCCATGTGATTCACCTGGTAAGTGAGGTTACCGGAAGAATAAGGCCGGATACCAATCCTTTTGATGTGCTGGCGGTAACATTTCCGGCCGGAACATTAAGTGGTGCGCCAAAGATAAGTGCCATGCAGTTGATTGATGGGCTTGAGCCTGCAGCACGTGGTTATTATGGTGGTTGTATTGGCTTTATGGGTTTTGATGGAAGTTGCAACCAGGCCATTATGATACGTACACTGATGGCAAAAAACAATACACTTTACTACCAGGCCGGTGCTGGTGTGGTAGCAGCAAGTAACCCTGAAAGTGAGTTGCAGGAAGTACACAACAAATTGGGTGCGCTTAAAGTGGCAGTTGCAGCAGCAATGGGAATAGGTAAATAAATAGTAACAATATAACACCAGGCATAAATAAGATAGTATGATGACGCAACCCCGGATATTGGTTTTTGATAATTACGATTCCTTTACGTACAACCTGGTGCACCTGGTGGAAAAAATACTGCATTACAGGGTTGATGTGTACCGCAATGACCAGTTGCCGCTGGAAAAAGTAAAGGAGTACGACAAAATAATTCTCTCTCCCGGCCCGGGTATACCAGATGAAGCAGGGCTGCTGCTGCCGTTGATAAAAGAATATGCAGCTACCAAATCCATACTGGGTGTATGCCTTGGCCACCAGGCCATCGGTCAGGCTTTTGGCGCCAGGCTCACCAATCTTTCCAGGGTATTTCATGGAGTAGCTACCGGCTGCAATCTTTCGCCCGTTCCGCTTTTTGCCGGATTACCCGAAAATATAAAAGTGGGCAGGTACCATAGCTGGGTGGTTGATAAAGAAGAATTTCCCGGCAATCTTGAAATAACTGCTGAAGACAGCAATGGCTATATCATGGCATTACAGCATAAAACGCTTGATGTAAGGGGCGTGCAGTTTCACCCGGAAAGTGTATTGACACCCGATGGTGAAAAAATAGTATTCAACTGGTTACAACAATAGACATGTATGAAAAAAGTATTGAATTTTTTATTTGAGCACAAAACACTCAGCCGTGAGCAGGCAAAGAATGTGCTGCTGGATATTTCAAAAATGGCGTATAGCGACACTGAAATAGCCGCATTTATAACAGTGTACCTGATGCGCAGCATTACCATTGAAGAGTTGCAGGGTTTCAGGGACGCATTGATGGAACTGTGTGTGCCGGTAAATTTAAACGGGTATGAAGTAATGGATATTGTGGGTACCGGTGGTGATGGAAAAAATACTTTTAATATATCAACACTGAGCTGTTTTATTGTGGCGGGCGCAGGACAAAAAGTGGCCAAGCATGGCAATTACGGGGCTTCCAGCATCAGTGGCAGCAGCAATGTAATGGAGCAGTTGGGATACAAATTCAAGGCTGATAACGGTTCATTGGAAAAAGAAGTAAGTGAAACAGGGATCTGTTTTTTGCATGCGCCCATGTTTCACCCTGCATTAAAAGTGGTGGGCGGCATCAGGAAAAGCCTGGGGGTACGTACATTTTTTAACATGCTTGGGCCGATGGTAAATCCTGCATTACCAAAATACCAGTTAGTGGGTGTGTACAGCCTCGAAATGGCCAGGATTTACAATTATCTTTTACAGCAAAGCGATGCGGCTTTTACCATTATTCACAGCTTAGACGGATACGATGAAATATCACTGACAAATGATACCAAAGTAATTACCAATGAAGGTGAAAAAATAATGACTGCGAAAGTGTTGGGCAAGCGTACAGTAAGTGCTGTGGATCTCTATGGCGGTAATTCAGTAGAAGAAGCGGCTAAAATATTTATGACGATATTGAAAGGCGAAGGTACCTGGGCGCAAAATGCAGTAGTGCTGGCCAACGCTGCTATGGCCCTGCATTGCACGGGCAAGTACGGCAGTTATGACGAAGCATATAATACTGCGATGGAAAGCTTAGAAAGTGGTGCAGCGCTGGAGACGCTGAAGAAATTGGTGGAGTAGGGTATGGTGGAATTAAAAATTAAAAATGAAGAATTGGGGATGGAGGATAGAGGATAGAGGTATTTGGTATTGGTAGCTTGTGCTGTTTTGCAGGGTTGACAGGTTGATTAGTTGATAAGTTTGGTACTGGTTGTAGCGACCAACGGTCAACGCCCATCGCCCATCGCCCAACGCCCAACGATCATCGCCCAACGCCCATCGCCCAACGATCATCGCCCATCGAACAACAATTATCGAACAGTAAGACAAATGAATATCTTAGATAAAATAATTGAGTATAAGAAAACGGTTGTAGCCGGGGCCAAAGCTGTAAAAAGTATTGAGCAGTTGAAGGCATCGCTATTTTTTAGCCGGGAAACAATTTCGCTGAAGCAGTTTTTGCTGGATGAAACAAAAACGGGTATTATAGCAGAATTCAAAAGGCAGTCGCCCTCAAAGGGAGTGATAAATGGCGATGCAGATGTGGTTGCAATAACCGGAGCCTACACAAAATTTGGGGCAAGCGGATTATCGGTATTGACTGATGAAGCTTTTTTTGGTGGTTCGGCAGCCGATTTTTCAGCAGCAAGGGTGAATGAAATTCCCATCCTGCGTAAAGATTTTATGATAGACGAATACCAAGTGCTGGAGGCAAAGGCAATGGGCGCTGATGTAATTTTACTGATAGCAGCCTGCCTTTTGCCACAGCGGGTGAAGGAAATGGCTGTATTTGCAAAAAACCTCGGCCTGGAAGTATTGCTCGAAATACATAATGAAGAAGAACTGGCACATATCTGCGATGAAGTGGAGCTGGTAGGTGTAAATAACCGGGATCTGAAAACATTTACCGTGGATGTAAACCGTTCGGTGGAACTGGCAAAAAAAATACCTGCGGATAAGATTAAAATTTCTGAAAGCGGCATTAGTGATGCAACAACCATACATTTGCTGAAAAAGCATGGATACAGGGGTTTTTTGATAGGAGAAAATTTTATGAAAACGGCTGACCCGGGAGCGGCTTTTGGGGAGTTTGTGGGGGAGTTGGAAGTTCAAAGTTGAAAGTTCAAAGTTGGAGGTTCAAAGTTCAAGGTTGAGAGTGGATAGTTTAAAGTTGAAAGTTTGTTCTTACGCCCAACGATCATCGGTCAACGCTCATCGCCCATCGGGATTTCAAAAATAAAAATAGAACAATGAATATAAAAGTTTGTGGCATTACACAGTTAAAACAATTACAGCAATTAGATACCTTAAATATTGATTTTGCTGGTTTGATATTTCACAAAGCATCGCCCCGGTATGCAGCCAATACCATTAAGGGCAGCGACCTGCAGTACAGCGATTTTGAATTGAAAAAAGTAGGAGTGTTTGTGGATGCTGAATATGATGAGATAATGAAAGTGGTAGAGGCATATGGACTGGATATTGTGCAGTTGCATGGTGATGAGGAACCCCTGTTGTGCGAAAGCCTGTCGGACAATGTAGAAGTGATAAAGGTGTTCAGCGTGGGGGATAGTGATGCTGCGGCTGTAGATGAAATGCTGCTGGATTATGATGAGGTATGTGATTACTACCTGTTTGATACAGCGGTGCCTGGCGGTGCAAAGGGGGGGACAGGAGTGCAGTTCAACTGGAAAGTACTGGCAGACAGTAAGATTGAAAAACCATTTTTTATCAGCGGTGGAATAGGGGTGGATGATACTGCCAAACTGAAGAAATTTAAACACCCTGACTTTTTTGGTGTTGATATCAACAGCAGGGTGGAAAAAGAACCAGGTGTAAAAGACATGGCGCTGATACTGCAGTTTAAGCAGGGGCTTAAAAAATAACAAAATGCTAGTTGTTGTTAAGCTGGCTGCATAGAGGTATGCCGCACAAGTGTGCGACGCAACAAAAGTGTAGCAGTAATCCCACAGCCCGGTACATAAAAATAAAAATGAGTACAATGACATCATATCAAACCCCTACTGAACAGGGCTACTACGGCAGCTTTGGCGGGGCCTTTATTCCGGAAATGCTGCATCCTAATGTGCTGGAATTGCAACAGCAATACCTGGAGATAATGAATGAGCCTGCATTTCAGCATGAGTTTCGCCAGTTGCTGAAAGATTATGTGGGCAGGCCAACACCGCTTTTTTTGGCAGAAAGGCTGAGCGAAAAATACGGCGTTACCATTTATTTAAAGCGGGAAGATCTTTGCCATACAGGAGCACATAAAATAAACAACACAGTAGGGCAGATACTGCTGGCGGGCCGGCTGGGCAAAAAAAGAATCATTGCAGAAACCGGGGCAGGGCAGCACGGTGTAGCTACAGCCACCGTTTGTGCGCTGAAGGGGCTTGAGTGTATTGTGTACATGGGCGAAAAGGATATTGAGCGCCAGGCACCCAATGTGGCCCGTATGAAAATGCTGGGGGCCACGGTAATACCAGCTTTAAGCGGCAGTAAAACACTGAAAGATGCCACCAATGAAGCCATCCGTGACTGGATTAATAACCCGGTGGATACGCATTATATTATCGGCAGTGTAGTGGGGCCGCATCCTTACCCCGATATGGTGGCAAGGTTTCAGAGTGTGATAAGTGAGGAGATGCGCAAGCAATTAAAAGAAACAACCGGCAGCGAACTGCCAACGCATGTAATTGCCTGTGTGGGTGGCGGCAGCAATGCGGCCGGGGCTTTTTATCATTTTCTGGATGATGCAGCAGTAGCGCTTGTGGCAGTAGAAGCAGCGGGCATGGGCATTAATTCGGGCATGAGTGCTGCTACCACACAATTGGGTACGCCGGGCATACTGCATGGCAGCAAAAGCCTGCTGATGCAAACAGCAGATGGCCAGGTGATTGAGCCGCACAGCATTTCCGCTGGGCTGGATTATCCCGGGATCGGGCCGCTGCATGCCAACCTGTTTAAAAGCGGCCGTGGTACTTTTTTAAGCGCTACCGATGAGGAAGCACTTGAAGCAGCTTTTGAAGTAAGCAGGCTGGAAGGCATAATACCTGCACTGGAAACGGCACATGCTTTTGCGGTGCTGAAAAAAATGACATTCAGGCCAACGGATAAGCTCGTAATATGCCTCAGCGGCAGGGGTGATAAAGATCTGGCAACATACATAAAACATATAAAATGATAAAGCAGATATTTTCAATAGCGGCGGCTGTTTTTTTATTCTCCTGCAATGAGGGAGATTTTATCAATCATACACTGGTGGCAGAAAAGGCAGGCAGTTGTGCTTCGGCAACGGGTGAGTTTAAAATGGTATCCAATACATCCGGGCAGCGGTATACTTTTGATCTTTGCCTTGATGCGGCTTATAATGTAAAGAATTATTCAGTTATGCGAAATGCCGATACCATCATGGTTATATTTCCGCAGGTTAAAAATGGGGAAGAAACTGCGCTGTATAACCTTACTTTGGATATTGATGCCAAACCACGGTACAACTTTATAAAATTAGGCGATAAACTGATTGCGGTAGTGGCAGGTGGTTATTGATGATATTAAACTAAACAGGATGAGCCGTATAGCTGCATTGTTTTCAAAAAAGAAAGAAAGGATATTAAATGTGTACTGCACAGCAGGCTATCCCCGGCT
>JANMDL010000783.1:0-1959 GCA_031376295.1 Chitinophagales bacterium | reverse complement strand
TCCTCTGCCGGCCAGACGTTCGCTGCAGCAACGACCGGCGCTTGGGACATCGCCTTCCTCGCAATCGATCCAGTGCGCGAGACTGAGGCCGACTTTACCGCGCCTTACGTTCTCATCCATGGAGCCTACCTGGTGCGCGCGGCCTCGGCGTTTCGCGAGAACTCTGATATCGACAAGCTGGGCGTGACGATCGGCGTCGGACAAGGTTCCATCTACGACCTCTACCTGACGCGCACATTGAAAGCGGCGACGCTGGTCCGCAACCCCAGGGGCGGCGCGACCGGCGGCATCGAGCCTTTCATTGCGCAGAAGCTGGACGCGGCTGCGGGCGTTCGCACTCCACTGGAGGCGTACGCCAAAGATAATCAAGACGTGCGGTTGCTGCCAGGATCGTTCCAAGAGATACGACAGGCGATCGCTACGCCGCGGGGCCGCGGAGCGGCAGGCGTTGCATATCTGCGTGAATTTGTGGACACGATGAAAGCAACCGGATTTGTGGGAGAAGCACTCTCCCGTTCAGGTCAAACTGCAGCGGTCGCGCCGCCCGGCAACTAAAATACACGATAGACACGCGATGGCGGGCCAACGGATCACGGGGGATCGCGGTGACCTCGACAAACTCTGATCCGCCCGACGACTGCGTTGCCTCAGACCAGCCGCAGAGCTGCATACTCGGCAGGTGACAGTGGGGGCGCGTGATACAGGCGCATGTTGTCGCTGAGATGTGGCTCCGTGCGCATGCCCAATAGGGTGACGCCGATGGACGGCGTCGCAAGGCAGAATTTTATGGCGCTTTCTAGCGCGGATCGTCCAAGTGTCTTACTGGTGGCGCGCACGTCGAGAATACGTTGCCATTTAGGTGTCATTGCCTTGAGTGCTGCGTCGTCTGGACCATCCTTCAACAATCCACCTCCAAAGCTGCCACGAACAATCACGCCCAGGCCTTGCGCCTCTGCGGCGGCGAGTATCCCTTGATCAAGTGCCTCCTGATCGAGCAGCCCAAACCCGAGTTGCAACGATGATATGCCCGGCACAAGTTCTGGCGCGGCGAGGCAGGCCTGCGCATCCTGCTGGACCTCGGTAGCGATCCCGTACAGGCGGATCTTACCCTGCTGCTTTAAGCGCTCGAGGGCGTGCAGCGCGCCACCAAGCGCGTCGCTTTCGATGGCAGCGCGCGGCGGACTGTGCAGTTGGTAGAGGTCGATATAGTCTGTCTGCAGCCGCCTGAGACTGGCCTCCACGGCTTGTGTCAGGTGCGACGGTGAGAAATCCTGTGCGAGCGCACCGGAGACACTTGCAACCCGTTTGCTGCGCTTCAAGCCCAGCGCCTGCACAACAGGACGGACAAACGGTTTGATCTGCGCCAAGAACTTGCGACGCGCCGGCAGACAGAACCCACCCTTGGTCGCAATGACCACCTCATGCCGGCGGCCTCGAAATGCACGGCCGATCAGCGCTTCGCTTTCGCCCTGTGCGTACATGTCGGCCGTATCGTAGAAAGTTATGCCAGCATCGAGCGCTTTTTGCAGAACGATGAGTGCTTCCGAGCTGCTTCCTTTTCCTGCCAGCAAGCCACCAATCCGCGACCCGCCAAAGCCGATCTGGGAAACTTGCACGCCGGTTCTGCCAAATTCATGGGATTGCATGGTGTGCCATCATGACTGCTTCAAATCGTGCGCCAGGCGCGCCGCTGCGCGTGCGGCAATGGCCATGACGGTCAGTGTCGGATTTTTCTCTGCTCCTGTCGTGAAGCACGCAGCATCGCAGACCACGACATTGGGCGCACGATGAACGCGGTTCCAGCGATCGACGACCCCGTACCTGGGATCGGCATGCATCCGTGCGGCGCCACCGTAGTGAACCGACGCTCCTGGAACGAGCTGCGGAACAATTTCCCCGATCTGTGCGCGAACCCCGGAAGCTCCAAGCAGATCCAATAGGTGCTGGCGGGCGCGGACA
>JANMDL010000101.1:0-3120 GCA_031376295.1 Chitinophagales bacterium | reverse complement strand
ATTGTTGAAGAGCGACTTTGCTGTGTCTTTTATCTCCGGTTTTACGGTGGCAAGAAAATTCTGGATAAAACTGCCGGGGGGATTCAGCGTATCGCCCATAGTGGCCATGCTGTACACATAATTCCCTTTTACAAAAACGGTACGGGTAATATTTCTTGAAGAGCCGGTATCTCTTAGTTGTACACTGTATCCTGCTGTGCCGTCGGGTAGCTGTACTTTCTCTTTTTTATACAGCAGCATATCCGATTTGGCATAATATTCATCTACTTCATCCTTCCAGAAAGTGGCAGAATCTTTTGGGAAATAATAGGTTGGATATTCACGCATGCTGATGCCAATCAGCTCGCCTGTGGAATCATGCTGAAAAAGACCACTGTTTATTTTCTTCCAGTAGCTGTAGCCGTAGGAATAAGCATTGCTGTTGGATATATTATTTTTTGCCTGCTCTATCAGGCTCCGGTAACTTTCATCTACATGCAGATAAACGGGTGTATTTACGCTCAGGCGCATAAATGTATCCATATACTGCTTTGGGGTACCGTACTGATATGGAGCAAACCTGAATGATTTAAAAAAATCGTTGAAATTATTTTTGCTGTTGCTGCTGCGCACAGCAAGTACATAATAATGCGGCCCTTTTATAATATAGCGGGCAGTTACTTCGCTGCTGTCTTTCATTTTTTCTTTTACATCCAGGCAGGGGTATCCATTACAAACACTGTAGCTGCGTTTAAGTTGCCTGCTGAAAAAATCCGGCGACCTGAAAGATTCTTCTATCATGGCCAGATCAAAGGAGTCTTTTTCGAGAAACCTCAAATTATACAGGCTTTTTTTAAGAATTAAGTACGCATCTCCGGTAGTTTTATCTTTTGCTGTATATTCCCAGCGGTTCATACCGTCAGAACTCCTGTCGTTAAGGTACTCGCCGGGTTGCTGTGGAAGGGTTACCGAAAATCCGCCATGTGCAGGCGAAAAAACAACCTGTTGATTACCCGGTGCTTTCAGCTTGATGGAGCTGAAAAAACGTTCTGCCTCAGGTCCCTTTGTGTAACTTTCCTTACCACCCATTTTAAATACAATCACTTCGGATGGTGTTACAAATATGTGATACCGTTGTATATCGCCAGTACGGTTTTTATTGGTGATATCGTATCCTTTATACCCGTTGTTTTCTACCGGTATTTTCTTTAAAATTTTTCCGGGAATATTTTCATACAAAAGACTGTCGATTTTTTTCAGTACATCATTTTCTGTTTTGCCCAAAAAAGCCGCATTTGTTTTTACCCTTGTTACCAGGTAATAGGCTCCATTGCTCATGTCTGAGTACTGCCTTCTGTCAAAAGCCTGATATTCTCCATTCATTTTATACAGTGTTCCTGGAGTGGCCACGCTGTAAAACCCATCATCGGATTGCTTTTCAGTGAACTTTACGGGTGATTTTAATTTGTCAATGGCTTCTTTTTGTGCTGCATCCCTGTTGGTCATTTTTATGGGTCTGAGCCGGTATCCCATTTTACGCAGCAATTCTATTACACCTTTGTTGCCAGGGAGGTGTGCGGCACCCACGCCAACAAACAGCGAGTTCTTTTTAAGTATGGTATCTATTGACATGGCTTGTATTTCGTTGCGCTTATACAAAAACTTTTCCCTGAAAGCCATTGACCGCTCCATCATCAGGTCAAGCGAATCCATCAGGTCCAGGTCGCCACGGCGGTAAGCATCCTGTACTTTTTCTAAAATAGCATAAGGCGACTCACCATCCATGTCCATATCTTTCTTCTTTTTTTATTTGGCCATATCACTGTAAGCTTATACCATTATTTTTTCTGCCTCGTAATAGTCTTCCACGCCGGTTGCACGCTTACCCAGTTTTTTTCCTGTTTGAAAAATATACAGGTCAAGGAAAGTATTTTCTTCAAAATCTTCCTGCGCTTTATAACTGCGGTACAGCAGGCTGTTTACAATAGTGGGTTCGGTACTTAATGCGGCTTTCAGTTCATCTTCAAATTTAGTGAGCCTGAAGGAGTTTTCGTTCAGGTAAGCACCTGTGGGGCCTTCTGTAAATTTTTCATATTCAACCTTCATCCTGTCCATTGATACCATTTGCCCCTGCCAGGTATCGGGGTTCAGCTCCAGTGCTACAGCATCCACGCTTTTTATGGCATGGTAAAATGAATCACTAAGGTGAAATACTAATTTACTGCTCACATGCATGGTTCCAAAAAGGTAGGAAGGCTTAGTAAGCCCATTGCCGGTTATTTCCCATAAAAGACTGGGGTATTGGGCTTTTTTTTCTTTTTGGCTAAACACATTTCCGGTTGCTGTTACTGCAAAAATCAACACACAAAGTATCCGTTTAAGGTACATATTGTTCTATTTAAATGACTGGTACTGTATAAAGATGCAAATAAGTAGGGAATTGGCAAAGAATCGTTGATGAATTAACGATACATTTTGAAAAACCGGTTATCGGCGGCATAGAAACCAAATATTCTCGTTTGAAAAAATGATTGCCACCACGTGGTTTTTGACCAATGGGGTATTAAATATTGCCACTGAGGCACAGAAGCACTGTTAATACATTTTTTGTGTTTCAGTAACCAGGTGCTGTTAACTACCCAGCAGTTGCTCCAGCCTTGCTGTTACCTTTTCTGCATTGGGCAGCATGGCCTGTTCCAGTATAACATTCATGGGTACTGCGGGCAGGTCAAGTGCTCCCAGTACTTCCACCGGCCCATCTAAGTAGCGGAAGCACGCTTTTGAGATACGGCCAGACAGGGCTTCAGCAAAGGAGTTGTTTTGCTGCTCTTCGGTAAGCACCAGGCATTTACCATGTTTCTTCACTGTTTCAAAAACCAGTGCTTCATCTAAAGGAAACAATGTACGCAGGTCAATTATTTCCACCTGACCCGGGAAATTTTTTGCTGCGGCTTTGGCCCAGTAAACCCCCATGCCATAGGTGATTACGCAGCAAGTTTCTCCTTTATCAAGTTTTTCAGGCGCTGCTTCCAGTACAATACAGCCCTTACCCAGGGGAATGATGTAATCTTCAGATGGCTCTGCACAGCGGGCTTCTTCTGTGCCCGGCACTTTGCTCCAGTACAGGCCCTTGTGTTCCAG
>JANMDL010000060.1:0-1900 GCA_031376295.1 Chitinophagales bacterium | reverse complement strand
TTAAACCAGTACAGTCTAAAAACTTCAATTGGGATATATCTGCTACCTGGGGTTATTTAACTCAAAATGAAATTGTTTCTATTTTTCCAGGTCTTGACAGGATAAATCTGGATAGAACTGGTGCCTTTGCCGGTTCATCATCTGCCTATGCAGTAAATGAAGTAGGACAGCCATGGGGCCAAATGTTTGGCGGTGGTATTAAAAGAGTAAACGGTTTACCTGAATTAACTGCTGGTGGTTTATTTGTACGCCAGGCAGATACTAAGTTTGGTAGCGTATTACCACAATATACAGGTGGTGTACAAAATACATTTAACCTGTTTAAGCATTTTACCATTAATGTAAATATTGATTATTCTTACGGTGGTAAATTCTTCTCATTATCAGATTTCTGGGGTACTTTCTCTGGTTTAACTGCCCGTACAGCCGAACTGAACGATCGTGGTATTCCTTTGCGTGACCCTGTTGCTGATGGTGGTGGCGTACACGTATTTGGTGTTGATAATACTGGTAAAGCAGTTGATTACTATGTTGATGGACAGACTTATTTCCATCAGTTTAGAAATAACAACATTGCTGAAAACAGCATTTACGATTTAACTTTTGTTAAATTAAGAGAGTTAAGTTTAGGTTACAGAATCCCGGTTGATAAATTAGGAATTGGTAAGTATGTTACAACAGCGGTATTCTCTGTAGTATCACGTAACCCATGGTTAATTTATACCAAAAACAAAGGATTCGATCCATCTGAAATCAGTAATGTTTATGGTGAAGATGGCCAGCTTCCTGGTACAAGATCAGTTGGTGTTAACTTAAAATTAGGATTCTAAACAACTCTTTAACAACCAAAAAGCTGTTGCACACTTAATTTTGTGTTTATTAATAACAAAAACAAAAAAAAAATGAAAAATATATCAATAAAAAAACTTGCATCTGCTGCCCTTATCACTTCGGTGATAATGGGTACAGGTTGCGGTAAAATAGACCAGTTTGGTAATATTAACCAGAATCCAAATGGCATCACCCAGCCAATACCATCTGCATTGCTTACTAACGCATTATCGCAGGTAGGTAGCATTACTCAGGGCGTTGTATCTGGTATTGGGTATAACCCAAGATCGGCCAACTATGCACAGTACATTGCCGAAAATCAATATACCGACGTGTCAATAATGGCTTTGCCACAATCTGAAATGAGTACTGCATACAGCGGTCCATTGAATGATATGCAAACAATCATCAACTACAATTCTGATCCAAAAACTGCATTAGCTGCTGAAGCAGATGGCTCAAATGTTAACCAGATAGCAATTGCTAAAATTGTTAAATCTTATATTTTTTGGGTAACAACGGATAGGTGGGGTGATATACCCTACAGCGAAGCATTAAAAGGGGCTGCTGTTTTATTGCCTAAGTACGATAAACAAGAGGATATTTATTTTGCACTAATTAAAGATTGTAAAGATGCAGGTGCAGCTTTAGATGCTGCTGCTCCAAAAGCTATAAAAGGAGATATACTATATGGTGGCGACATATCAAAATGGAGAAGATTGGCTAACAGCCTACGTATGTTAATGGCTATGCGTTTAACCAACAAATATCCTGCTGCTGGTGGTAAAGCTGCTATTGAGTTTGCTGATGCAGCAGCTGCTGCTGGTGGAATAATTGATGATAATGCACACAATGCAACCATACAGTATCCGGGTGGAGGATTTAAAAATCCATGGTTTCTTGCATACGAAACTCGTGATGACTACGCTTCAAGCAAAACAATGGGCGATATTTTGAGTGGTTTGGGTGATACCCGTGGGGCTTCATTTGGTACAAATAATATCATGTTCCCCGTAGGTTTAACCAGAGACCTTGCAATTGCTTATGGCAATAGTGTTGGTAATGGTCA
>JANMDL010000013.1:0-1924 GCA_031376295.1 Chitinophagales bacterium | reverse complement strand
TGAAACAGTCTGGGCAAAGGTGGAGCTGGAAGGGGGCACAGCATATGCTAAATCTTAGAGTGGTCAGGAAAAATAATGTCTGGGATAAAATTATCGGGCTGACTAAGACCAATTTTAAGCTGACAGCTTAAATGCGGCAATTGTATATACCCCACCAATGTCGTTTAGTTAAGGTTTGGTAAGCAAGGGTACTACCACCCCTTCGGGGTTTTGCCCTGATTTTGTTGCATTTTCTATAATAATAACATCCCTTCAGGATTAAGGAAATGCCTAACTAAACGACATTGATATACCCCACTACTAATTACTTGATAGTCAGTGATAAACAAATTCTATATCACCGTTGGTCAAAGACCCGACAGCAGCGAAAAAAATTGATCCCTTCGAAGTTCGCACTTTCATAATTCTTCCTTCGTATTTTAAACCTCCAACAAAGCGGTTATTGCAGCAGTTTTGCAGCCCCGCTGCCCTGGGAATTTGAAATGCACCCATGTAAAGGAGGAAGAACTGCTTTTTGCATACCCATGACTATCAACGCAGAGAAAGTGGGTTATATATAATTTCGCTCCCCCATCCGGTTTGTGGTCGGTGGGGACACCGCCTGCGGCTGACTGCCCTGATCAGTTCTCACCCGCCAGCGACAATTTGGACTGCACCCAATACCTTTAAATATGAAAAAAAATGTACTTTTACTGCCAGTTTAAGCAATCAATCCCTGCACAATATGAAACGTTTAATAAAATACATAAGTTTTGTTTGGCTTCTTGTTTTGGGTTACCCGGTATTTGCACAGCCCTGTAATATGACCGGTACTTATACCATTGGCCCGGGTGGCACTTACAGCACTATTACAGCAGCATTAAATTCGGTACGCACTATTGGCCTGGGCGGGCCGGTAGTACTGGAGTTGAAAACAGGCTATACAAGTACTGCCGAAACCTTTCCCCTTGCTTTTTTTGGTATCCCCTGCATTTCGGCCACTAATACCCTTACCCTGCGCCCCGAAGCCGGAGCTGCCAACCTGCAGATAAACGCCAATGTGAACAATACGGCCCTCAATATGAGCAACTCCCGATACATCACCATTGACGGCAGACCAGGCGGAACGGGCACCACCAGGGCACTCACCATTACCAATAGCGCCGCAGGTGGCAATATTGCCAGCTTTAGTTCCGATGCTTCTTACAATACATATACTTATCTTAACCTCAACGGCGCTACTACCTCCACCACCAGCGGCGTTATCGCCTTCCTCACTTCCGCCCAAAGCATAACCTTCGGCAACAGTTTTAATACGATCAGTTATTGCAATATCGGCAACTCAAGCGGCAACCCCATCAACTGCATTTATGCTGCTGGCTCGGCGGGGCGCAAAAACACCGGCAATAAAATACAGCAATGTAATATTTTTAATTTCTATGCTCCCTCTATTTCAAGCACTGTGTATGGCATCAATATCGGCGCTAATAATACCGGCTGGGAAATAAGCGGCAACAGCTTTTATCAAACAGCGGCAAGGGGCAACAACTCGGCAGCTTTTAACGGTATCAGTATCAACGATATTAATTCTGGCGGCTTTGTGGTACAGAATAATTTTATTGGCGGAACAGCCCCGGGTAATGGCGGCACTACTATGGGCTATAATGGTAAATTTACCGGGATACTGATGAATACAGGTGTGCAAAACAGCCTGGTGCAGGGCAACACCATCAGTAATATTACCTGGCGCTATTATGTAAGTGGTGATATATTTAATGGCATGCTGTTTACACGTGGCAAAATTGATTGTAACGGCAATACCATCGGCAGCCAAACACAGCAGGCAAGTATTGTTTCCACGTCCCCATATCTTGATGCACCGGAAATTAACGGCATTTGTGTAAACCTTAATACTTCGCAAACAAGCACCGACTCATTCTTTGTG
>JANMDL010000961.1:0-4203 GCA_031376295.1 Chitinophagales bacterium | reverse complement strand
ATATCAAACCCATTTTTGAAGTGAGGGATACATGGCCTCTCTGGTATTATCTTGCAGGGGCAGGCGTAGTGCTGCTGGTAGTAATGATTGCCGTATTACTGTATTTTTACCTCAGCAGAAAAAAAGGAAAAGATGCATCAGTCACATGGCTTTCGTCTTACAATGAAGCAGTGAAAGCGCTTGCACAACTGCAGCAGCCGGATACAGCACAGGCGGAAAGTGTAAAATTGTACCACACAAAATTAGCCGGGATAGTAAAGCAGTACATCAGCCGGAAGAACCGGATGAGTAACAGGAACCAGACCACAAGTGAATTGTTGCTGCAGGTTGCAGCAGTGTACCCGCAACGGGAGATGATTGCCGGGCTTGCTTCCCTGCTTCGCTGCTGTGATGCAGTGAAATTTGCCAAATACCTTCCGGGTGCAAGTGAAAATTCAGAAAGTATGGGCAGTGCAAAAAAAATTATTGAACAAATGGAGCAATCACAAATACCGAAAAATTGATTTTCAATTATTTTAAAGATATCAGTTTTGGGCAACCGCTGCTTTTTTTATTGCTGCTGTTGCTGCCTGCACTCATTGTGTGGTATGTATTAAAAAACAACAGGCAGTCGAGTGCTGTCGCTATCTCTGATGCCTCTGCGCCTGGTTTGGGAAACTGGAGAACCGCCCTCCGACACCTCCCATTTGCCTTGCGGTTGCTTGCTTTGGCCAGTATCATTACTGCCTTGGCAAGGCCGCAAACCAAAACCGAAGAACAGAATGCAGAAGGTGAGGGGGTTGACATTATGTTGTGTATTGATGTAAGTGGTAGTATGAAGGCGCAGGACCTTTTGCCCAACAGATTGGAAGCAGCTAAAAATGTGGCGATTGAATTTGTTAGAAAAAGATTGACGGACAGGATTGGTGTGGTGATCTTCAGTGGCGAAAGTTTTACGCAATGTCCGCTAACGACCAATTATTCAGTGCTGGAGCAAGCCATTGGTAGTATTCGCAACGGCCTTTTGGAAGATGGTACGGCCATTGGCAGCGGCTTGGGTACCAGTGTTGACAGGCTACGTACAAGCAAGGCTAAAACCAGGATTGTGATATTGCTGACGGATGGTGTGAACAATGGTGGATTGATAGACCCCAATACGGCCAAAGAGATTGCAAAGGCGTTCAAAATAAGGGTGTATACTATTGGCGTGGGTACCGATGGCTATGCCCGTACACCCACCCGTACACCTATGGGCGATACTGTGATGCAGCAACAGAAAGTAGCCATTGATGAAAAGCTGCTTACCCAGATTGCCACAGAAACTGGTGCTAAATATTTCAGGGCGAAGGACAACGATGGGTTGAGAAATATTTACAACGAAATAGATGGCCTGGAAAAGTCCAAAATGATCATCACGCCTTTTACCCGGTATACCGAAGAATTTTTGCCTTTTGTAATAGCCGCACTGGCACTGCTGCTGCTGGAAATGCTGCTGAAATTTACTGTTTTCAAAAAATTCCCATAAAGCAACCTGGCATTTCCAGTACAATCTGCTTCCGACTGATAGTTTATCATAAAAAATGAAGGCAGAAAATTATTAAACGTTTACTTTCGTGGTGCAATGAAGTTATTAGTGTATAAATCAACCGGCAGTTGGTATGTGGTAAAGAATGAAGATGGGAAAACCTTTAACGCCCGGTTGAAAGGAGTTTTTAAGATTGATGGAATGACTTCCACCAACCCGATAGCTGTGGGAGATTGGGTGGATGTGGAAATGGAGAATGAAGGAGAAGGTACCGTAACTATTACCCGGATTTACCAGCGTAAAAATTATGTGAACCGGCAAAGCCCCCGCAATCAGCACATGCACCATATTATTGCTGCCAACCTCGACCAGTCGCTGCTGATAGCAACCCTTAAAGATCCTAAAACATCACAGGGTTTTATTGACCGTTTCCTGGTGGGTTGCGAAACCTATCATGTGCCCGCCACCATTGTATTTAACAAATGCGATTTATACAAGGATAAGGAAGAAAAAAGATTTGAAGAACTGAAGGCCATGTATGAAGACATCGGCTATCATGTGCTGAAGATGAGTGTTGAAAAAAACGAAGGGGTGGATGCAGTGAAAGCACTGCTGAAAGATAAAGTGACGCTGGTAAGTGGCCACTCCGGTGTGGGTAAATCATCTTTTATCAACATGGTATTTCCGGGGATGGAGCTGCGTACAAAAGATGTGAGCGGGTGGAGCGGTAAAGGGATGCACACCACCACTTTTGCTGAAATGTTTGATATTCCCGGCGGCGGTAAAATTATTGATACGCCGGGAATAAGGGAGTTTGGAATTGTGGACATTGAAAAGGCCGAACTATCGCAGTACTTTCCTGAAATGCGGGTAGCCATGGCCGGTTGCCAGTTTAATAATTGCATGCACATCAACGAACCGGATTGTGCAGTAAAAGATGCAGTTAATGCAGGTACTATAAGTGAAGACCGGTATGTAAGTTACCGGCACATACTCGATTCGATGGAAGATAGAAAGTATTGACAGTGCCGGGTCAGAATTTTTATTTGAAGTACACTACTTTACTGCTGAGTAATTTGCTGCTGCACAAGTGAGTGACACAACGATGCCGGGCTATGTTCTGCTGCTTGTAAAATAAGTATCAATAAGCCCTTTGCACCAGAAAATTTGCAATTTCCAGCACTGCCTTGTTTTCTTTTTTTATACTCCTGGTATGTTGTGGTAAAATGCTCACCCCGTTAAAAATATTGTAATGCAGGGTTAAAAACTGGTCCTTGTACCTGAAATCCCAGTCTAAGGTTTCGGTATCATCTACCTGTTTAAGAAAGTTTATCTGTAATTCGTCAGTAAGTGTACCGGCTATGGCGTAGAATTTGGAGATGCCACAGTTGTCGTCAATAACGGCTTCGGTGCCGCCAAAATTGGTTGTTAAATGATAACACATAGATATTGGGTTTTTAGTTTACACGCAATCGTACAATGTGTAACGTAAAACGGGCAGGATTATTTTGCAGCGGTCAATAACTTTTTTTGCCACCACGGTATTTTGCTTTGGCAGCTTTTTTCATTGCCTTTTCGTCACCGGAAGCCAATTGCTCGGCACCAATATTGCGGCCATCAGTAGGGCAGCCATATTTATCCTTTTTACGAAAAATAAAGCAGCTGCTAAAAAAAGCTACGCAGGAAATGCCAAATATTAACTTTTTCATATATTAAAGATAATTGTTTAATGTGATAATTTGATAATTAGCTAATGTGCTGATGGAAGACGCTTACACTACCGGGATGCTGCATTATCAAATCAGCACATCATCAAATCAGCTAATCGTTCTTAAACCAACTGCTGTACATCACATAATTATTCGCAATCCTGTCTATTTCACCACTAATCAGTTCCTGGCTGATGTCCTTCACCTTCTTTGCCGGAATTCCTGCATAAATTGTGCCGGGTTCAACAATAGTACCTTCCAGCACCACGGCCCCGGCGGCGATTATGCTGTTGCTGCCAACCTGCACCCTGTCCATTACAATACTGCCCATGCCTATCAGCACATTGTCTGCTATAACGCAGCCATGCACTATGGCATTGTGTCCGATGCTCACATTATTTCCTATCACCGTACTGTTTTTAAGGTAAGTACAGTGTATTACTGCACCATCCTGTACGTTTACCTTATTGCCCATGGTGATGCTGTTTACATCGCCACGCAGCACGGCATTGAACCAGATACTACAGTCGCTGCCCATCACTACTTCGCCCACAATAGTGGCATTGGGAGCTATAAAACAGTTTTCGCCAAAAACAGGGCTTATTCCCTTTACGGGCAGTATAATGGGCATGTAGTTTTTTTTATTGGTAATCGATACAAAGTTGATTGGTTGAATGGTTGATAAGTTAAATACATGTTCCCAAGGCCCCAACTTATCAACCAATCAACTTGTCAACTAAATACAGCAAATATCAGCAATTCTTTACGAAATTTGCCTTTATGAACCAACGGCAACTTTTTTTGAATCATGTAGGGCAAACATCAGAAGCTCCCCTTGCATTAGAAATTGTAAAGGCACAGGCTTGTAAAATGTGGGATGTAAATGGTAAAGAATACATCGATTTGATTGCGGGCATCAGTGTGTGCAATGTAGGGCATTGTCACCCCAAAGTAGTGCAGGCCGTGCAGCAGCAGGCGGCCACATACATG
>JANMDL010000935.1:0-5340 GCA_031376295.1 Chitinophagales bacterium | reverse complement strand
TTGTTGGTGATAAAAAAGGGGCAGTCGCTGCCAAGCTGTGCAGCATAGTCTGATAATTGTGCCGCAGAGATACCAAGTTGAAATTTTGTATTGAGTAATTGCAGGGTAAAAGCGCCATCGGCCGAACCTCCCCCCAGGCCCGCACCCATGGGTATGGCTTTGTGCAGGTGCATCTGCACAGCGGGCAACTGCACAAAGTCTTTTTTTAAAAGATGATATGCTTTTACACAAAGATTATCTGCAGTATTGCCGTTTACAGGCAAGCCGGTACAGGAAAATTGCAAATCACTGCGTGTATTGTGGTTGATTATTTCCAGTACATCATTTATACCCACGGGGTAAAAAGCAGTAGCTACATTATGAAAACCATCTTCTCTTTTGCTGAGTATGTTCAGGCCAAGATTTATTTTGCAATTGGGGAATATAATCATCTTACATGATGGTTTTGATTGACTGCGGTGCAGGCTACTTTTCCCGGCTTTTTATCTCATCCCTTATGGCAATGGCCCTTATATAATCTTCCTGCTCCAGCACTTCGCTCAGCAGGGTATTGAGTTCGGGCAGTGAGAGGGCTTTAAGGTCATCTCTGCCGCCACCCCCAAGGTCGGTTTGGGGAGATGAACTGCTTTTCTTCTTTTTACCGTCATCTTCCATCAGTATACCCGCCTGCTCAAGGATATTGTCGTATGTGTAAATAGGGCAGCCAAAGCGAACGGCCAGTGCCAGTGCATCCGATGTTCTGCTGTCAATTTCCACTGTATCATTTTCGCTGCTGCACAGGAGTTTGCTGTAAAAAATGCCTTCCTGCAGGTCGTTGATGATGATTTCATGCAGGTCCACATTAAAGGCCATCATAAAATTCTTCATCAGGTCGTGTGTAAGCGGGCGGCTGGGCTGCATACGCTCCAGTGCCACGGCAATAGCCTGTGCCTCAAAGCCACCTATAACAATGGGCAGGCGGCGCAAGCCGTTTACTTCACCCAATACCACAGCGTACGAATGTGTTTGTGTAATGCTGTGAGAAAGTGCCACAATTTCCAGTTCTATTTTCTTCATAAATCCTCTTTTGCCCTGCGGGGCATATAAGTGACAAATATATAGATAATGTTTTATTTTATTGACGGGTGTTTATGATTGGAGTTAGTTTAACAAATGATTTACGGAAGTCCTCATGGTTTCCGGGCGGCCTGCTTTTGCCGGGTACCGTTTGTTTTTTTCTTTTTCCCGGATTTGAGTTGTTTTTGCAGGGTAGCTACAACGATTTTACGCAGACTTTCGTTTGATTTAACTGCTTGCAATGCGGAGTCAATATCAAAATTAATAGCTTTGCCGGAAGCAGATAATGAACTGTCAGTCTTTTTAAATTCACGCATAATGGAATCAGATATCCGTTGCTGCTCAGATTCGTCAATCAGTTTGTAGTCTGCCGGCAATTGCCAGGGGGTATTATTGGCCGGCCGGTATTTTATGTTTTCGGCTGTTATTGTTATATTAGCCATACTGTTCTTTTTTTCTAATGCCTTCCCAATAGTAGTAAGCTGCATTTTAAGGAGCAGTTTGTGCTGGCAAAAAACAAATAAATCACTATGGTTTCGTAGTGCAGCAGGTACAGGCAGCATCAATGAATCTGCAAGCGATACATCCAAAGAAGTGCTGTCTGTCAACATCATATTGTACAGGCTTCCTTTTATACCGGCAATGTTTACAACCGAATCGGGGTATTTATATTCCCGTATAAAACGAAATGACTGATTATCTTCTTTCAAACTCTTTTTCAGGATACTTTTTTCACCCTTTTTGATTACATAGATGCAATTGCTGATCCAATCCATTACAACGTCTTCATCAATTTTTTCGCCCGAATTATCAACGGAGGGCGGCATCAGCTTCATATAGTGAAGTGCATATTCACACTGAATTTTGATGGTATCCTGTTTTGGTATGCCGATACAGATTTTATACTCCACCGTACCCGTAAAATACTGCTGTGCATGGCATACACCTGTACTCAAAGCTGCAAATATCAGCAACGGCAATATTTTTTTCAGCATAAAAATATTTTACTGCTTCCTGGCTGCTGATTTAATGGGCGCTTTTTTAGCTGGTTTCTTTACCGGCTTTTTGGCTGGCTTTTTTGCCGGAACGTAACGGGCTGCTGTGTCTACTGCCATCATTGTGGTATCATACATTGATACTGCTGAATCTACCATTGGCATTTCATAGGATTTACGTATTTCCAGCTCATAACCTGCGGGTATGGCAAACTCATCTGCTGCAAAGCTCATGGGTGTAACCGCAATTGCATTTACCAATATTTTTTTGACCATTTTTTCCTGCTCATTTTCATCGTCAACCTCAGCTTCAGCAAAAGGGCTGCCCATGCTCATTTGTGCACCCAGTACAATATGATTATTGCTGATCATCATCAGTTCGGGGTTAATAAGGTATTTGGCCGGCACTTCAAACACCAGGCTGTCTGCCACATCAAAAACCATGTTTTTGAATGAAACAAAGCCGCCCAGCATACCTCCCGGGCCAGATTGTACCTGCTTTGCAGAAGTAGTAGCATGTCCGGAAATACTTTTTTTAACCGGGGTGTAATAGCCTGCAGCTTCGGCTACCTGTAGTTTTTTCTGTTTGTATTGCTTATTGGCTGTATTGATGGTATACACTTTGCCTGAATCCAATAGTACCAGCACATATTTTTCATCTGGCTGCTCATTTTCCTTAAAAGTAAGCTTTATTTTGCCTGGTGAAAACAGTACCGTTAGTTCCGGTTTTTTTTCATCTTTATCAGCTTCCAGCAGGTACACAACCTTACCTTCAAAATTTTTCTGGGAATATGTGCTGGTTGCGCCAAGCAGTACTGCGAATACGAATAATAATTGTTTCATGACAGAGTTTTATAAAAGCGAAGTTATTGTTTTCTTTTTGAAACTTGATTCACCTGATTTTACCCTCAAGCACAATCTGAATGAGGCGTGGCAATTTGAATGCATTCCCACCGTTGGCTTTAATATAAAATGCCGCAACTCTTCAAAAGCTGCAGCATTTTTATTTTTTAATTCTTCATTTTTAATTTGCTTTCAAAGCCCTCACCGCCTCAATTATCTTCGGCATTACTTCAAAAGCATCGCCTACAATACCGTAGTCGGCTGCTTTAAAGAAAGGTGCTTCGGGGTCTTTGTTGATTACCACAATTACTTTGCTGCGGTTTACGCCAGCCAAGTGCTGTATTGCCCCGCTGATGCCGATGGCAAAATACAGGTTGGGAGCAATGGCCAGGCCGGTTTGTCCCACATGCTCATGATGGGGGCGCCAGTGCGCATCGGCCACCGCACGGCTGCAGGCGGTGGAGGCGCCCAGCAATTTTGCCAGGTCGGTTACCATCCCCCAATTTTCAGGTCCCTTTAAGCCACGGCCACCACTTATTACCAGTTCGGCTTCGCTCAATGGTATTTCTCCTTCTACTTTGCTTACACCGGTTACGGTTACTTTGGGTGTATCTGCTGTTGCAGCAAATTCAGCCACTTCGGCAGCACCTTCGGTAAGTACAATATTGTATGAGTTGGGACTTAATGCAATAATTTTAACATCAGTAGCAATGGATATATTGGCAAAAGCCTTACCACTGAAAACGTTTTTCTTTACCACAAAACCTGCAGTAATATCGGGCAAACCGATGGCACCGCTTATCAGTCCGGCTTTTAACCTGGCACTAAGGCGTGGCGAAATGGCTTTGCCTGCAAGGTTATTGCTGAATACCACCACTTTTGCCCCGGTGGCTGCAACAGCTTCGGCAATAACTTTTGTGTATACCTGTGCATCTAAATGATTGAGTGCCTCATTTTTTACAGTATGCACTTTTTTAATGCCGTATTTACCTAAAGCAGCCAGGTCTTCTGTAACATTGCCCAGCACAATAGCTTCGGCACTGGTACCCAGTTGCTCCGCTACTTTTGCACCGTAATTGGCTGCTTCCAGCGATGCTTTTTTTATGTGACCATCTGCCTGGTCTAAAAATATTAAAACGCTCATGGTTGTATTATTATGCGTTGATTGATATGGTTATTGCTGAGCGGTGAACTGAATGTACAAGTGAGTGACACAACGATGTTACATTCATATTCCACTGCCGGTAACAAAAAAATTAAAATGCCTTTGCTTCTTCGTGCAGCAGCCTCACCAGTTCTGCCGGGTTATCAGCAGGTACCAGTTTAACACCCGCCTTGGCCGGTGGTAATTCAAACGATACCACAGTGGTCAATGCTTCTACTGCTGCTGGTTCTGTTACTTTTAATGGTTTGGTTCTTGCTCCCATGATGCCCTTCATATTGGGGATGCGCTGCTCGGCCATTCCCTTCTGGCAGCTTACTGCTACAGGCAGTGCCACGCTGCAGGTTTCTTCGCCGCCTTCAATTTCCCGGCTGATTACAGCATTACTTCCTTCTAAACTGAATTTTGTAGCCAGTGATACGTAGGGTATGTCCAGTAATTCGGCTACCATGCCACCAATGGATGAGCCATTGTAGTCAATTGTTTCCTTGCCGGTAAAAACAAGGTCGTAGGCTCCCTCTTTGGCCACGGTGGCTATTTGCGAAGCGATGAAAAAACTGTCGTGGCTGTCGGCATTAATGCGGATGGCTTCATCGCCGCCCAGTGCCAGCGCCTTGCGGATGATGGGATCGGCATCGGCTGTGCCCACAGTTACCAAATGAATAACCGTTGCAGCATCGGCTTCTTTCAGCTCAATGGCCCTAACTAAGGCATACCATTCGTCGTAGGGATTGATGATCCACTGCACACCATCTGATGCAAACTTGGTGTTGTTATCGGCGAAGGCTATTTTTGCCGTAGTATCCGGCGTTTTGCTGATACAAACTAAGATCTTCATATTGATTTTTTAAGAAAGTTGTTTATGCAACTAATGCAAATATAATGCGAAGATGGGAATTATAAATAAATTGTATAAAATAATTACTATTTGTGGACAGAATTGTGAAATTAAAGGAGTTTTTAGCGGCACAGCCGGGGGATAATTTCCTGGAGCATGCATTGGCGCTTGAATACATAAAACTGGGAGATGATGCTGTGGCCCGTGGCCTGTTTGAAGCGATACTGGAGCGCCAGCCGGGCTATGTGGGCAGCTATTACCACCTGGGTAAATTGCTGGAACGGCAGGGCGAAACGGATGCAGCGGTTAAAGTGTACGAAACGGGGATGGCGGAATGTAAAAAGGTAAAGGATAACCATGCGTATAATGAGTTGCAGGGGGCCTGGGAGGATTTGACGGAGGAGGGATAGGTTGATTGGTTGATTAGTTGATAAGTTGGCTTTGTG
>JANMDL010000916.1:0-2210 GCA_031376295.1 Chitinophagales bacterium | reverse complement strand
GGATGCCCTGCGTTTTTTTACTGAACCCAAAAATGTATGCATCATGTTTTAACGGATTCTTTAACAGGTATCGCAGAGGTTGATTAATTTGCGGTATAATCATTAATGTATGCGGTTTCTAAAAAAGGGCTTATTTTTTTTTCTTTGTTTTTCCGGATTATTTGCCAGCTCTCAAAATGACAGCTCACGGCTGCGCATATCACTGCTTACCTGTACACCTGGAGCAGAATTATATTCGACCTTTGGACACACAGCCATCCGCATTACCGACAGCGCAATCAATTCTGACATTGTTTACAATTACGGTACATTCAACTTTGATGACGACGGTTTTTACCTGAAATTTGTCCGGGGAAAACTGCTCTATCATCTGTCCGCTGAATACTTTGACGACTTTAAATATTTTTACCAGCAGGAGCAACGGGGCATTACAGAACAACTACTGAATCTTTCTGTTACAGAAAAAAGAAACCTGCAGCAGGCACTTGAGAAAAACCTGGAGCCTGCCAACAGGTATTATAAGTATGATTTCTTTTTTGACAACTGCACCACCCGTGCCAGGGATATGGTGGTTAAATACAAAGACTCTGTTGCACCGTTTAAAGCAGCAATGCCGAAGGGTACCAGGTTCAGGCAGGGCATACATGCATACTTAGATAAAAACAATAACTACTGGAGCAAGCTCGGCATTGATATTTTACTGGGCGCCCCCACCGATGCCGTAATGACCAATACCACAATGCAATTTTTGCCTGATAACCTGATGCTATCATTTGACAGTTGTACAGCTCCGCAGGTGCTGGTAAAAAGTAAAATCAGTCTCTATCCAATAGAAACAACGGTGAATATGCTGACAATTTTTACACCAACAGTAACATTTTCTGTTTTATTTGCCTTGTTTATTTTGCTGAGTTTTATTAAAGCAAAACGAGTAAGAGTATTGCTGAGTATGCTTGATATGCTTCTTTTCTTTTCGGTGGGCCTGCTGGGTGTAATACTTATTTTTATGTGGATGGGTACCGACCATGCAATGTGCCGTAATAACTATAACTTACTATGGGCATGGCCAACGCACCTGGCAATGGCATTTTTTATTTTCAGCCAAAAAAAATGGGTTAAAAGATACTATGGCTTTACGGCAGCGGCACTTTTACTGGTTCTGATAAGCTGGTTTTTTTTACCGCAGCAGATGAACAATGGATTAATACCTGTAGTACTGCTGCTGATTTACCGCAGCGCAGCAAAATACTTCAGGCTATATTCACTTTTCAGCAATTTACAGCATGATTCTAAAAGAATTTCTATTCAACAATAACCGCTTATGCTATTATACCGCGGGGCAGGGTCCGGCCCTGGTGCTTATTCATGGTTTTGGAGAGGACAGCTCAATATGGGAGCACCAGGCAGTTCACCTGATCAGTAACTATCGTTTGATTATACCTGATATTCCCGGCAGTGGACTTTCGGCTGCTCCCGATGGCAATCTATCTATAGAAGATTTTGCAGATGTGGTGAAAGCTGTACTGCAGGAAGAAGATATTACTTCCTGCACCATGCTTGGCCACAGTATGGGTGGCTATATCGCACTGGCATTTGCAGAAAAATATCCGGCAGTCCTTAACGGGCTGGGCTTAATTCATTCGACAGCATTTGCCGATAGTGATGAAAAAAAAATAGCCCGGGCAAAATCAATTGATTTTATCCGGGCCAATGAAGCATATTCTTTTTTAAAAACCAGCATTCCCGGTCTTTTTTGCAATGAGTTTACAAACAGCCAACCTTCAATGATAGAAGCATTGGTGGAAAAAGCTGCTGCTTTCAGTTCTGCTGTACTTATTAATTACTACAGGGCTATGATTGAACGGCCAGACCGCAGTACGGTGCTGACATCTCTTGAAAAGCCCGTACTCTTTATTGCCGGCCTTTACGACAATGCCGTACCTTTTGAGCAAAGCCTGAAGCAATTTCACCTGCCTGCACAGGCACATATACATATACTGCGGCACAGTGCACACATGGGCATGCTCGAAGAAATAACCGCTACCAGCATGGCTATTGCTGATTTTTCGGCCTCAGTTAATCGCTAAACCCGGAAAAAAGGAAAAAAATTTTGGAACAAAGGGCAGTTCGGCCTATCTTTGCCGTCCGAAAAAACGCCGCGTTGGTCAAGGGGTTAAGACGCCTCCCTTTCACGGAGGAATCACGGGTTC
>JANMDL010000896.1:0-1552 GCA_031376295.1 Chitinophagales bacterium | reverse complement strand
CATATCATCAATTCTGTTTTTGGCATTGCACTTACTATTCTGGGAATACCACTTTACTGGTATTTTAAAAGAAAGCGTACTGCATAAAGGGTAATCTTGTGAGGTTTTACAGCATTTATGCACATATTAAAAACAGGTGTGCAGCAATTGAATTTTTTATTAAATTTGTATACTAATAAATTGCTAATACTCAGATTGTATTAGGCTGCCTACAACCCGGTAATAAAACCCACTGCTGTCACGTATGTGCGCCGGTGGGTTTTTTTTGCGGGCATAGCAATTAAAAGACTTTGTAGTGAATACATTCCGGATTTTACTCACGGTTACCCAGTATAATTCATCCATTTTTTATACACATTTATCAATCCGTTGGTGGAAGTATCATGTGCCGTTATTGCACCTGCATCCTGTAACTCGGGCAAAATCTTATTGGCAAGTTGCTTTCCCAGCTCCACCCCCCATTGATCAAAACTGTAAATATTCCAGATAACGCCCTGTACAAATATCTTATGCTCGTATAAAGCAATTAACTCCCCAAGGGTGAAAGGTGTCAATTGTTTAAGAAAAAAAGAATTGGTTGGTTTGTTACCTTCAAAAATTTTGAAAGGCAGTAAGCTTTCCTTAACACCTTCGGCAATCAGTTCATTGCTTGTCTTGCCATTCATCAATGCTTCTGTTTGTGCAAAAAAGTTACTGAGCAGTTTTACGTGATGATCTCCAGCCGGGTTATGACTGAGGGCTGTTGCAATAAAGTCGCAGGGTATTAATTGAGTACCCTGGTGTATCAACTGGTAAAAAGCATGCTGCCCGTTAGTGCCAGGTTCGCCCCATATTACCGGCCCGCTGTTATATTTAATCCGATTGCCATTTCTATCAATTGATTTACCGTTACTTTCCATATTGCCCTGCTGAAAATAAGCAGCAAAGCGGTGCATATACTGGTCGTATGGCAGGATTGCCTCGGTGGGTGCATTAAAAAAGTTGCGGTACCATATTCCTATCAAGGCCATCAGAACCGGTATGTTTTTTTCAAAAGGGGTGGATTCAAAATGCAGGTCAATTTCATGAGCTCCCTTCAGCAGTTCCTCAAAGTTGTTATAGCCAATTGTTAATGCAATGGAAAGCCCGATGGCGCTCCAAAGGCTGTATCTGCCGCCCACCCAATCCCAGAAAACAAACATGTTTTCCGGCGCAATACCAAATGTAACCACTTCGGCAGTATTGGTACTAAGTGCCACAAAATGGCTGGCAATATGTGCTTCTTCCTTAGCTTGCTGCAAAAACCATTGCCTTGCCGTATGTGCATTGGTCATTGTTTCCTGTGTAGTAAATGTTTTACTGGCAATCAAAAACAGTGTTTCGCCGGGCGTTACTTTTTTCAGCGTTTCTGTAATATGGGTGCCATCTACATTGCTCACAAAATAAGTTTCTATTCCTTCAACCTGGTAAGGTTTCAGCGCTTCGGTAACCATTACAGGCCCCAGGTCGCTGCCGCCGATGCCGATGTTTACAATGTATTTTATTTTCTTTCCGGTATAGCCCTTCCAGGTAC
>JANMDL010000758.1:0-2070 GCA_031376295.1 Chitinophagales bacterium | reverse complement strand
ATGAAGGCAATGATTTTTGCGGCAGGATTGGGCACAAGGTTTAAACCCTGGACGGATAGCCACCCCAAGGCTCTTGCTGTGGTAAATGGCAAAACCTTATTGCAACGGAATATTGAATACCTGCGGCACAGTGGAATAACTGATGTGGTTGTAAATGTGCATCATTTTGCTGAACAGATTGTACAGGCTGTAAATGAAAATGAAGGGTGGGGCAGTAATGTGATTATTAGTGATGAAACAAATGCTGTACTGGAAACCGGCGGTGGCCTGGTAAAAGCAAAGCACCTGCTGGATGGAGATGAGCCTTTTGTGACGGTTAATGCAGATATACTTACTAACCTGGATATACCGGCATTGGTTAGTTTTCACAAGGCGCAAAAAGCACTCATTTCCTTTGCCGTATCGGCCAGGGAAACTTCCCGTTATTTTTTATTTAATGAACAAAACAGGCTTTGCGGCTGGACGAATACTACAACCGGGGAACGGAAAATTGCCATAGCCGGGGATGATTTACGGCCAATGGCATACAGTTGCGTGGTTGTTTTTGAACCTGCAGTATTTCCATTGATCCGCCAGCGGGGTAAATTTTCACTTACTGATATGTATCTTGACCTTGCCCCCGAACATAAAATTATGGGTTGGGAGCATAGTGGCGACCACTGGATTGATGTAGGAAAAACAGAGAGCGTTGCAAAAGCTGAAGCACTATTCACATAAATTTGTACCCGGTCTGCTGGAAAGATATTTTGAGAAGCGCTATTTTTTTTCGTAAAGATCCTTTGCTTCCACTACGTTTACCTTATCCGTTTCCTTTAGTGTACGGCTTACTATATCATAGGGCCCGGTTATAACTTCATCGCCCTCATTCAATCCTTCGGTTACTTCGATGTAAGTAATGTCCTGAATGTCTGTTTTAACTTTTACTTTTTTGGTAGTGCCGTCTTTCTGCAGTACAAAAGCCACCACATCAACATCATCATCACTGCTGGTGTTACTTTTAGCTGCCATATTGCTTTCATCTGTTTTTACTTTTAAGCTGTCATTTATTTCTCTTGTTGCAATTGCATTAATAGGAACACTCAGTACATTGGTATGCCTTCTTGTTTGAATGTCTACATTAGCGCTCATTCCCGGTCTGAAGGGGAAGCTGCCCTTGCCAATAAGATCTATATAACTTTCGGGCAGGATGCGTACATACACTTTGTAATTGGTAACATCGCTGCTGGTATTGGCCAGGGCATTTTGCCCTGCTGCGCCATTATTGCTGCTGCTTATCTGTGTTACAATGCCTTTGAATTTTCTGTTGCTGTAGGCTTCCACCTCCACAATGGCACTGTCGCCCAGTTTTACTTTTGGTATGTCATTTTCACTTACATCAACCCGTACCTGAATTTTCTGCATATCAGCCACCCTTAATATTTCGGTGCCGGCCATCATGCTGTTGCCTACTACTTTTTCGCCTTTTTTTACATTCAGCAAACTTACCACGCCATCCATTGGTGCTACTACAGCCGTTCTGCCAAGATCTTTATTGGTTCTTTGCAGGTTGGCCCTGGCACTTTGCACACCGGCTCTTGCACTTTGTACATTGGCCTGGGTACTTCTGATGCCCTGTACTGCTGCATTGTAATTGGCAGTGGCTGTTTTCATGGCGGCATCGGCCATATTAAATTCGTTGAGGCTTATCACTTTTTCATCATACAGTTGTTTTTGCATATTGTAGGTGCGCTGGGCCTGCTCCAGGTTGGCTTTTAATGCTGCCAGTGCAGCCTGGGAATTAGCTACCTGTGCCTGCGAAGAAGCTACCTGTGCCTGGCTTTGCGATACACCCGCTGCAGCCTGGTCACGCTGTGTGCTGTATATATCAGCATATATCCGGGCAAGCACCTGGCCTTTTTTTACACTATCGCCTTCCTGCACAGTCAATTCTGTAATTTCTCCGCTTATATCCGGGCTTACCTTTACCTCAACTTCAGGAAATACTTTACCAGGGGCATTTACCACCTCTATTATGGTACGCTTTTTTACTTTTTCGGCTGTAACTTTAATCCCCTTGTCCTTACCAAAAAC
>JANMDL010000675.1:0-1527 GCA_031376295.1 Chitinophagales bacterium | reverse complement strand
GATATCGCTGCGATGAGCGAGGCGTTGTTGGTACCAATTCATCGTCTGTTGTTTCATTGCGACAAGTTCTTCGACCCGCTCCGTTTGGGCGAGTCCAAGGGCCGCTTGCACGTTGCTCATTTTGTACTTCCACGCGAGGATTCCGTTGAAGTAGGTGCGGTCGCCGGGTGGACGGCCGTGGTCGCCGAGTACTTGTAGTCGTTCAAACAATGCCGCGTCATCGGTCAGAACCATGCCGCCTTCGCCCGTCGTCAGGGTCTTGGTGCCGTGAAAACTGAAGGCGGAGATGATTCCAAACGAGCCGGCTTTGTGAGAGCCAATGCTTGAGCCAATTGCTTCGGCAGCGTCTTCGATGATTGCGATGTCGTGCGTGTCGCAAAGTGCGCTAAGACGTTCGAAGTCGACCATGTTGCCGTAGAGATCAACCGCGATAACCGCGCGGGTTCGAGGCGTTATCGCGGCCTCGACTGCGTCGACCGAGACGCACCACGTATCGGCCTCGATGTCTACAAAGACGGGCGTCGCGCCGACGTACGTGATCGGTGCTGCGCTGGCGATCCAGGTGGCATCCGGAATAATGACTTCGTCGCCGGCGCCTACGCCGAGTGCCATCAACGCGAGATGAAGGCCAGCGGTGCAACCTGGCAGCGTCATGGCGTGTTGGCGTCCGACGTAGGTCGCAAACTTTTGTTCGAACGCACGGTGATACTTAAACGCGTCGCCGTACCAAGCGTTGGCGACTGCGTCGGCAACGTAGTCAATCTCGAGCTGCGTGATCGAGGGCCCTGCTACCGGGATCGGATTGCGGATCGGTGTTGACATCGTGTGCGCAGCCTTCAGGACGTGCGTGAGGTGGTGGGCGCGTACACGTTGTTGTCCACTCGTTGCTCGTATTCGGCAATCTGGCCGAGCGTGATTGCGCGCGTCTGATGGTGGTCTTGTTGATGTTGCTTGTACCAGTCGGCGGTCCAGCGGGTTGCTTCTTGCGTGCTGAGCAGTGTGTGCCAGCCAAAGCGTCCGGCCGACTTTGATGGATCGAGAGTGAGACGAAGTGTCTCCGCGCGTGCGTCGTTGGCGACATGACGCGGTGCTGTTTCGTCGTTGGTGCCCCATGCGTCGTCGAGTTGGTCGATGAGTTGTTGAACAGTTGTCGACGTTTCGCCGTTATCGGGGCCAAAGTTCCAGCCTTCGGAGTATTCACGCGGAGACACGAGCAACGCGGCTCCGAGCATGAGATAGGCGTGAGCCGGTTCGAGAACGTGTTGCCACGGGCGCACTGCGTCAGGGTGGCGCAGTGTAAGCGGCGCGCAAGCGACGCGTGATCGGAGCCAGTCGGGCACGATTCGATCGGTCGACCAGTCGCCACCGCCAATTACGTTTCCGGCGCGTGCCGTCGCGAGACCAAAACCGCGCCCACCCGAAAAATACGAGCTGCGATACGCGGCGGTTACGAGTTCGGTTGCGCCTTTGCTTGCGCTGTACGGGTCGTTGCCACCGATCGGGTCATCTTCGCGGTGTGGATGGTCG
>JANMDL010000653.1:0-3000 GCA_031376295.1 Chitinophagales bacterium | reverse complement strand
CCTGTTGCAGGAAATGTATTTTGTGCCTGGGTGGCTGTTATACCCAGCACAATAAGTATTGCAGTAGTGATTTTTATTTTCATACTATTATTTATTTAAATGATTTGGTTACAATTTTGTTACTGTATGCACTGTTTTTTGTCCGTTAATACTTATTTCCAGCAGGTAATTGCCCGGTGGCAGTTGCCCGGTTTTCCATTCTGTTGTATAAGTGCCGGCACTGGCTTTAGCTTCCTGCTTTATGGCAGCAATGCGGTTGCCGTCTGCACTAAACACAGCTATGCTTACCGGGCTGCCGTTCAGCGTTACCCGGTATCGGATGGTGGTACTGTTACTGAAGGGATTGGGGAAAATTTCAACAGATGCCCCGGGAGTTGTTACCAGCGGAATTGGTGCTGGTACTGCTGGTGGCGGGCTGGTGCAGGGGCCGGTATAGGCCCAGAAATAACCGCCGGTAGAAGTGGCTGAAAAACCGGGCAGCATTTCAACATAGTTGCCTGCTACAAACTCCACGGTTTGCGGACTGGCTACTGTTACAGTGGAGGAGCCGCTGATGTATTGCAATGCCTGGTAGCGGTATGCGCTGCTGATGGGTGAGCCGATGACGATATTGGGGCCGCATGCACTGGCTGGTGCTGTTGTAAATTGTGCCTGCAGGTAAGTACTGCTGCTGCCTGCGCAGTTGGTGCGTACCCGCCAGTCGTAAACTGTATTGCTGGCCAGGCCCGTAAATGTTGCTGCAGTGCCTGTTGTTGCAGGCAGTGCATTTATCCAGGTAGATGAAGCGGCTGTTTTGTAATCAACCGTGTAAGACTGTGCCCCGCTTGCACCCGCCCAGCTTACTGAGGCGTTATTAGCACCGATGCTGGTTACAGCAGGTGCTGATGGCGTGTTGCAGGTTACTGCGGTTGCATTAACCGTCCATGTTACATTATTTGTATAACCTGTTCCGGGCAGGTACGATCTGGAAAGTGGGGTATTGTCCAGCACTTCTGCCCTTACTGTATTGCTGCCGCTTACAAATGAGCTGTAAGGAATACTTACTGAACTCTGCCCTGTGGCAAAAGGAGTGGTGCTGCCGTTGAGGTACCATCTTACCTGTATGGTGGCAGGTGTTGTTTGCAGGTGTGCTACCGAAAATGATACCGGGTTGGTATTGGTAAGGTTGAAGGAGAGCGTGGTTGGCAGGTAGCTGTCAATCATGTTTACCAACTGGTGTATCCTGTCAACAATTCTTTCAGTACAAACAGCACAAAACGCCGGACCAAGAAACTGCATCTTGCAATTCTGGTGTGGCCTGAACCAGATAGCCGGGTTGCCGCTTGCGCCATACGCATAAATTCCAATACCATTTGTACCTATCCAGTTCTTCCATTTTACAGTGGCAGGATTGGTATTTTGTGTCATGTTGGGTCTTTCTGCTGCATACACGTCGCCAGCCCAGTATTCATCTGCAAGGCCGGCAAAGGAATGCCCAATTTCGTGTATCGCTATTTCAGCGGCAGAAGCATTTACTGATGAGGTGGCCAGCGAACCGCCGGAGCCGCCGTAATAAGTGGAGTTTACCACCACAAAGCCCTGGTTGTAATCGGCCACATTGGCTGCCAGTATACTGTTTGCAGTGCCACTAACGGGTACCAGCAGCCGGTGTATGGAGGCAAAGTCGAAAGTGCTGCCGATATAATTGTTTGGATTGGTAACCGGCTGGCCGCCAGAACTTGCTTCATCGCCAGCCGTACCGGGATGTTTGGCTCCTTCCTGCAAAGAAGGTACCTGGATGGCATACGCATTAAAAAAGCTTCTGTAATTACTAAAAGGAGCCTGCCCAAAAAGTGCATTGTTGATGGTAGTGGTATTGGTGATAAATGCTGCCTGTTGTGCTGCTGTATACCCATCGCCCATATAGGCCAGCTTTATCCTGTTGGGTCTGTTGCCATTGTCCATAAGGGTTTGCACCGTAAATGTTTGTGCAAGAGCCATGCTGCAGCAAAGCAGCAGCGGCAGCAGAAAAAGGTATCTGCCGCCGGTTTTTTTAATGTTTTTATAATGCGGCATCGTATATTTTTTTAGCGGTGGATGATTGGGCGGCTGCGCCGAAAATGCTGATATTTTTGTAACTGTTCTGCCATTGTAACCGGATGGTGCATTCTGCCTTTTTCGATTTTACCGTTGCCCGGGACAGTTTGTTGCCTTCCACCGGAAATTCATAGTCCATCATCAGTGGATTACGGATCTTTATAAGCTGGCCTTTTTTGCCATCAGCATCTGTAAGCTGGTACTGCAGGTAATTTGCAGCCACATAATCACCCTCATCAGCGTTGGCAGTAAGTTTGCCGGGTACCAAAAAGCTGCGCTTAAGTGTACAGCGGTAAGACGCTGATGCACTGTCAACAAGCTCCAGCTCATAAGTGAGAAAGAGGATTCTGCTGCTGTCTGAGCCAGGCGTTTGTGCAATAGCCAACCTTGTTAGTATCAGCAGCAGGAGGATGAGGGATGCGGTTTTTTTTATCATTTCGGTCTGTTTTAGAAAATATGTTTTTTTGTTTACAGTTATAAATTGTTTCACTGCCTTGTGAGTGTCTTCACTCACCAGCGACAATTTGAAATGCAGCTTTGTGCAGCAGTACTGGTCAAATGCCTTATCTTTTCTGCAGCTTATTTATTTTAGCATCCTGCTGCTTAATTTTTACTTTCAGTAGTTCCAGTTGCTTTTCGCTGTTTTTTTTCATTTCAATCATATAGAGCGTAAGCTCTTCCACCTTTGCCAGCAGTTTTGCGTTCATGTCAGCCAGGTCAATGCCTTCTTTTACCACTTCTGCTGCTGAGGGTATGCCGGGCAGGTGTTTGTTTTGCTCAATATATTTTTCCAGTTTTGCAAGTGTCATCAGTTGATAGTTTTTATCAAAAACATAATCGGCCCAGTTAGCACTGGTTTTAATGGCCACTTTTACTTTTTCTGTAAGTATGCCGTTGGCAACATACAGGCTGTAGCCGGCGGGG
>JANMDL010000628.1:0-9274 GCA_031376295.1 Chitinophagales bacterium | reverse complement strand
ATATCATAAGCCGCTTTTACCGCTTCAAGGCTATCGAATACTTCCCAATTGCCTACCATACTTTTTAAATTAAAGTTATAAACACGGTATAAGCAGTATCCGTTTAAAGTCTCAAACTTATTTAGCTCGTTTTTAGTGAGGTATATATTATTATCTTGATTTCCAATTGTAGTCTTTACTTCTATGTATTTTTCTTTGTCATCTGCTGTAAAAGACAGGATGTCATATCCATAACTATCACTTTCCAATGAAACATGCTTTACTTTAGCTGCTAGGTGATTTAGATTCTTTTTTTGAAGTGCTTCCTTTTCAAGATTAAAAATAAAAATCTCCCCTTCTCTACCAACATCCATTTCAAACTCAGTAGATTCATGGTCTCCCTCCTCGTTAGCATATTCTGTTATTTCAGTAAACGTATTCATAGGCGCAGTAGGGTCATTTATTATGCCATTAGGCTCTACTGAAACTTTATTTTCTTCATTTTTCTCTATAAACTCAGGCAAAATCTCCTTTGCTTCTTTCTCTACTATATTTATTGTTTTTTTGACATTATTGTTTTTTAACTCAACAAGTCTCCTCAAGGTAGTCGCTTTTTGTAAGATGGCTAAACATTCTTCCTTCTGTTTGTCATTAAGGATTACGTTTTTAAATTTTGAGCTGTCAAAACAATAAAAGTATATAATCAATTGGAATATGAAATGTCTTACTGATAGGTGAATCTTTTCATAAAAAAAGACATAAAATATCGAACCAACTACGGCAGTTAAATAGTATATTTCTTTATATAAGCTATCAAGTGACAAATCAAATAGTATAACTAAGGCAATCACTAAAATAATATGCAGTGCGATAGAAATGTAATTTGCATATAGCAAAACATTTTGCTTAAGACTATCGTAAGTATTGATGCTCTTAGAAAGTATATTGATAAATATATTTAGCTTTTCCTTACTTAATTTTTCAGGGTTTATACTTTTATGAAATTTATTACTCATGGGTTGCTCATTTTTTCTTTAGGCAAAATTTTGATTCCGCTATTGAAAAAAAGTTGTTAAGGTCATCTATGCTTTCAATTCGATATATATCACCTTTACCTTCAGCTACGTTAAAATTATATATCCTGTATATTTTGTAATTAGGCAATGTATCAAACTTCCTCATTTCATTTATTGTTATATAAAAAGGGGTTCTTTCAATTTCAGTGGTCGTTTTAACTTCTATATAAATCTCATGCCCGTTTTTGTCAAAAGAAAGTATGTCATACCCGCAGCTATTCCGTTTGTAAAGCGAAACCTGTCGAATGCATTCGGCCAAATGACCAAAGTTTGAAGACCGTACAGCTTCCTTTTCGCAACTTAATATAAATTCTTCTCCCATATTACCCAACTCTACAAGGCTATCATAATCTTTCTTTTTGCTTATTTGAGTGAACTCGTTGTATGCTCTATATTTTGTGACATTATCTTTTTTTTCTTGGGTGAAAATTTCTTTTGCGTTATCACTTCGCAGTTTCGATGATTTTTTCTCGGGCTTAGAACTATAAGTATTTTTATGACCGATTTTATTTTCAACTTTAGGCTTTAAGCTATACTGTTTTATTGGCATTTTATCATTTTCATAAGTAATACTGGGTGGATTTGTTTTATTTACTTCGGATTTTTGCTCAAGTTTTGAAGCAGGCAAAATGCCAAGTTGTAATAAATTCTCAATTTGAGTAAGCTCTTTTTTAATAGGGCGTAAGATTGATTTTTGCAGGTGCGTTAAAGAACCCCTTTCAACTGAAAGTATTCTCTTATTGGCTTGGTAAATGAGTTCTTGTATGTTAGATTTTTCAGCTTCCCTGCGCAAAGGCTCAATATTTTTTTTAGATGCTTCTTTAACTACTTTTAATAATCCCTTTATTTCGATTAAACTAATTTCAAATTGTAATTCATTCGTCTCCTTATTCAATTTAGAGATATTATTTAGCGTACTTCCCCTTAATATTTTGTATGCTTCTTGTGTATCCTTGCTATAACTATATTTTAGGCATATTTTCTTGAGTCTTTTAGTCTGGGCGCTATTTTCAATGTTATAAGAGTTATACGAAAATATGATATTTATAAGCCCTGTTACGAATAATGAAAAAAAATTAATACCTAATAGAGCAGGAATAAGAAGTATTTTTTCTGATGTATAATAAACATAAAATATGTAAAAGTTAGCTATTATAAAAATTAATAGGCATAAAAAGTAAAGAGGACGGTTATAGATATTTACTATTCTATTGACTATTCGTTTATACACATCTTCGTTCTCATGAAATTTCGACCAAAGCACTTTTTCTTGTTTCTGCTTTTCTATTAGCTCTCCTCTAAGGCTTAATAATTCCTGATCTTGTTGCATAAGTTACAACATTATTGTAGTCTAAATATGAGATTAAGGCTTCTATATTCAAAGTGAAATACCTGTTACCTGTAGAGTCATAGCGAACTGAACGTCATCAAATCACCCCTTCCCCACCAATCCCCGTAAAAAAGCAATCTCCTCATCCTTATCTTTCAACAGCTTTTCCAATACCACTTTATCAATATTAAAAACAGGATTGCCGTTGTTAATACCAATATCGTTGTGGGTAATAGTGTTGTTAAAAATATTGTAACCCATATTCAATATATCCTCCTCCTTCACCTCCAGCGCCTCCGCAATATCCGCCAGCTAGCGAAAATTCACATCCGCATCGCCCCGCTCAATACTGCCGTAGGTGCTTACGCTAAGGCCGCTTTTCTCGGCCACCCACTCCTGGGTAAGGTTTTTATATTCCCGGATGCGGCGGATGTTTTGGCCTACTTGCAGCATGATCTTTAAATTTTTACTGATTTGTTAATTTTTTACCCAAATCCGCTGAAATCCCAGCGATTTTACCAGGCTGTTTTTTTGCGCAGCAGCACCGCCGTTGCCAACTTTGCCACAGCAATAGCTAAGATACAGGATTTTGAGCAATCAAAAATACACTATATGACCATTAAACAACTACAAACCGAAAACAGGCAATTGAAAAAAGATTTGGACGAACAGGACAGGGTGACCCACCCTAAAATTACTTGACAGATTTTGGTGTTACTTAAAATTGTTATTGTCCCTGTTTTTCTTAGTTCCTGGTACAAGATTACGGTATTATTGCTTACCGTAAAATTGATTTACCGCTCTTTTTCTTATTACTGGTTTTGATTGTCATCCCGGGTCTTTATTCCTGCTTATATTGTCTGCATTTTTTGTTATTGCTAAATTACATGACAGTCTTTTTCTTACGCCTGATTCGGCTTACTGTTTTACCTGTATTCCTGATTGAGCGACCGATTGCCTCAACGGTGCGACTAGAAGAGGTCAACGGGCTGAGTGGAAATGGCAACGGGCCAGGCGGAATTTTTAATTTTTAATTCAATGTCGTTTAGTTAAGCTTTACCAAGACCTCACCTGCGATGTTGCAATCGCAGTCTGCGACCCAACCCCTCTCCCCCTCAATTCTTCGGGGCAGGCTGGAGAGGGAACTGGAATTGGGTACTCTGTTTTTTGAAATATCCTTAACTAAACGACATTGTATTCCTGTATAGACTGTATTTAACAGCACATAAAAAAACCGCCCCTTGCGGAGCGGCTTTTTTTATCATTGAATAATGAACTTATTCTTTTACCAATCTTTCTACCACAGTTTTGCTGTTGTAGATCATTTTCAGCACATATACACCTTTCGCTAATTTGCTCAGGTCAACCGTAAGTTCTGTATCAGCATCACCAGCATAGCGCTTATCCCAAACCAATTGGCCGGCTGCATTGTAAATCTGTACAGCTCTCAAATCAGTTGGTTTCTGCCAGTGGTGTATTCTGAATGCATTGGCAAACGGACTTGGATAGACCAGGTAACCCTGGTCTTTCAAACGCTTGGGCAATATTTTAGAAGATATATTGATATTGTCTATCCAGATATTGTTTTGCTTGTTGCCTTTTGCTACAAAATATACCTGGAAGTTTCCAGTACCAACTGTCGGGCTCAGGTAAATCCTTGAACTCCTCCATTCTGCAACATTGCGTGGCGTAAAGCCAAGTGCATTGGAATAGTTAGGGTCGCTAACCGTTTGCAGGTCTTCGCCCCACTTCTTCCAGATGGTTTTGAATGTGGCACCGCAATCCTGTGTAATCATTAGTTCCAGCGTATCTAATGGCCTTGCTGTTGCACCGGGGTATTGCGTACCCTGCAGGTAAGCATAATCAAATGATACAAACACGGAATCTAATGCAGCACTGTTTTGTACTACAGGTGAGAAGAACCTGTCAACAGTATTAGGTGCGTAGGTAAAATTGTTCATCAGCATAGCGCCTGTACCCGTTCTGGCACCGGATGTAGACCTGGCCCATGTAATCAAACCATCAGGGTTTTGTACACTCCAGTTGGTTGGCGGGAAGGTGGTAGTTTCAAAACCTTCAACAACCGGTGTGGCCACAATGGGAGAAATACTGAATGCCCTGCTGGCAGTATCATTTAAAGTATACTGGTCGGCATTGGCATTGGGGTTAGTGGTATACACCGTTAATATGTGACCACCAGGTACTGAAGTGATTGGGTTTAATGTAACCACAGTTGTGGAGCACCTTGCCAGGTTGCCCGTCCAGTTAAAGGTACTTACAGCACCACCATCTACACGGTAATTAATAGCAACACTTGTTAAGGCAGCAGCGCTTAAATTACTGATGGTTACTTTAGGTGTAAACGTGGTGGTACACAATGTTGCTGATGGCTCGTTGATAGCAACCATGCCTGCATTGTAGGTAAAACTGTTTACCGCAGTTACATTAAAATCATCAATGTAAACATTGTTGCCAAAATCGTTTTTACTCTGTATGCCAATCATAATATTATTGGCCGTAATGTTACAGGTAGAAAGTGCTACCGACTCTGCCCTCCACTGAGAAGCGGTAGGCGTAAAGCTGCCTGTTACAAAAGCACCGCCATTAGTAGCAAGGCTTGGGCCGCCTTTAACATAAGCTGTACGCTTCCAGGTAACACCGCAATCTTCTGAGTAAACAATCATTAATGAATCGCTGAAGCCAGCACTAAACTGGGCATGCGCTACCTGAAAGTTTACTTTTATAGAGTCGATACCAGCCAATTGTATTTTTGGTGTACGCAATATGTCAAGCTGGCCACGGGCCGTATAGTTGTACCAGTTGATACGCATAGAGGCTACACCCGTTTTAGCCGCCAATGTGCTGCGGGTCCAGGTAATGCCACCATCATTATTAATCAATCCCCATCCATTAGCAGGCGGGAAAGTAGTTGTTTCAAAACCTTCTGTAAATGGTGTTGCAATAGTTTCCTGCACAGCAAAAGTAATGGTAGTTGTATCATTGCTGGTGCGGAGGTCAGTTCCACCGTTAGGCAATGTGGTCCATACTTTTAAGGTATGTGTACCGGGAGCGGGGCTAAGTAAGGCGGTAAGCACCACATCCTGCGATGCAAATGTAGGTAAGCCGCCACCAGCCAGGGTAACTGCCTGTGGTGCAGAAGGAGCGTTTGCATCAAGCTGCATAATAACCGAAACCGTTTTTAAAGTATCCGTACCAACGTTTCTGATGGTAACTTTTGGAGTGATAGGTACCACACAGGTGCGGCTGCCGCCTGCTGGTTCTACCACGCCTGCCAGCGAAGCATCACGGTTTACAAGGGCAGAAGGCATCAATATCTGCGCCCACCATACACCATACCTGGAGGCATTATCGCCTGTTCCGGATCTTGCAGCAGCATATTCCTGTATCGTCCACAATGAGCCATCAACCGGGTCAAGTGCGCTATGGCTATAATCACCCCAGCGGGCACGGCCACCATTAAAGTCTTTCCAATAAGTATCAATACCGGCTTTGTATAAAAATTCAGCATCCGTGGTATTATTCGGAGTGCTGATACTGCGGGTACTGTACGCTGCTCCCACCCTGGTAGAAGTAGTAGAAACTGTGTAGCCAACCAGCATATCATTGCTTGCGTTTACTGCAATACCCGGAAAATATCTCCAGGTACCCGGCGTACCACCAATGCGGCCGGTTTGCTGTACTGCGCCATTTGCAGGGTTAAGTTGCCACCACTGTATTGCAGTACTTGTAGCAGTACCGGTTGCAGGCAGCCCGATATGATGAGCACACCAAATGGAGCCATTAATCATAACCCCGGTGCTGATACGGCCATCATTTACTGCAAGTAACCTTGTTTCAGTTAGTTGCTGGGCAGCATTACCCATATTACCACCATTATAAGCAGATGGCGCAGTAGGGAAAAATGCTGTTCCGGTACTCCAAACCAATGAAGGAATATTACCGGTTACTTTTGAAAGCCTTATTTGTCCGGCAGAACTGCTCCATTGCTGCAATATGTTAAAATCAGTTGATGGGCTTGTAAGACCATATACTGTAACAGGCAGGGGAGAATCACCTTCAGCAGAAGTTTTTTCTAATGTTTGGGCATTGGTACCAAAAACGATGGTGTTACCAGCCAAAAGTGCCGCTTTGTCAAAAGCAAACAGTACCGGGCCTGTAAATCCCGAAGGAAATTTGCGGCCGGAAACTACTACTAAGCGGTTATCGAAGCCAAGGTATGGGTGATCGAGTAAAAGAGAGCCATCAGTAGAACTGGGTACCCACGAATACCTTCTCCAGGTACCAGTAGCATCACTGGTAGCAGAAATAGCCAGTATTACCCTGTTGCCATTAGATGTACACTCAATGGCACTGAACCACCACCTGCTGGTGTAAGGGTCAAACTTTATATATGGGTCACAGCTATTTGCAATACCCGTAAAACTTGAGATGGTTACATTACTGATAACTGCACCACCAGCTTTATTATGAATTCGGAAAAAATCGTTGGTAGCTGTTACTACCTGGTTAATACCTACAGCACCATGTGTATCAGGAGGTATGGTATTGCCTGGATCAACATGTCCAAGAAAATCCTGGGCAGGAGCAGGCGAATTGGCCAGCGGGCTTGCAGGAGTATTGGGGGTGTAAGGCCGTAATAGTGTGGCAAGTGTAGTTACATTCCTGGTAGAAGGTGGCATGTCATGCACCAAACTTTTCCAGCCACCATCAATTTCTTTCAGCGGACAGGTGCGGCACTGGCGCTCCAGTAATTCAGGATGTGCAGCTTCATAAGCCTCCAGTTCTTTTACATTAAATGATTGAGAAACAACAGTTTGCGCATTGGCACTTGTTGCTGCTGCAAAAGGCAAAAACAATAGTAGATAAAATTTTTTCATTACCAATAGTTTAGTGTGGAAATTGGGACAAAATTGCAGATAGTGTTGGTTTGAACAATAAAAAAACTTTCCCCCAAAATAATCCGCTAATTTATAGCAAACTGGCGAAAGTCCAAAATATACACATCTCTAAAATAGCAAATATTTCTGCCCACACTGTTAATAACCGGTTTGTTGCATAATCTGTGGTATTATTCAACTTCTTTTAAACAATTTTCAATACCCTTGAGCAGGTATCAGCTAAACTATTTATCTTTCCCTCAAACTTTAATAACTGCTTATGCAACGATTTCAGGGGCTAATTGGTATCGTACTTATCCTGGGCATCGCCTGGTTGGTTTCCAACAACAAGAAAAAAATCAATTACCGGCTGGTTATCAGTGGGTTATTGCTGCAAACGGTGATAGCATTACTTATATTAAAGGTGGAAGCAGTAAAAAATGTGTTTCAATGGCTGGGCAAGCAAATGGGGCATATCGAAGAGTTTGCACACTATGGAGCAAGTTTTGTGTATGGTGGATTGATTGCAGATGGCCCCGGTGGAGCAGTTCCTTACCGTACACCCGGCGTTTTTGTTTTTGGCTTTAGTGTGCTGGCCACCATTATACTGGTTTGTATATTAGTAGCCATTTTTTATCATTTTGGCGTAATGCAGCGGTTAGTTAGTGTTATAGCCAAAGCAATGAATTTTGTAATGAGGGTAAGCGGGGCAGAAGCACTCAGTAATGTAGCCAGTGCCTTTGTGGGCCAGGTAGAAGCACAGGTGATGATACGGCCTTACTTAAAAGGGATGACAAAAAGTGAGTTACTGGCCAGTATGAGCGGCAGCCTTGCCTGTATTGCGGGCGGTATACTGGTTATATATGTAAGTTTTGGCGCATCTGCCAGTTACCTGCTTGCAGCCAGCATTATGGCTGCGCCGGGAGCACTGGTAATTTCTAAAATTGTGTGGCCAGAAACTGAGACCAGCGAAACCATGGGCAAAGTAAAGTTAGAAGTAAAATCACCCTACCGCAATATGATAGATGCCATTACACATGGTGCCAGCGATGGGATGAAAATATCTGTAAACGTTATTGCCATGCTGATTGGGTTTATGGGCCTGGTGGCATTAATTAACTTTTTGCTTACAAAAGTTGGCGTGTTGTGCCACCTTGATTTTCCGTTAACACTCGACTGGGTTTTTGGTAAATTATTTTCTCCCATGGCCTGGAGTATGGGCGTACCCACCGAAGATGTAAGCAATGTAGCCACCCTGATGGGTAAAAAACTAACCCTCAACGAGTTTGTAGCTTTTTACGACTTAACCAATACTACCGTTACCAATAATGCCGGTGTGGCAGTAAAAGGTCTGCAGAATGTAATGTCGCCCAAGGCGGTTATGATAGCCAGCTTTGCCATTTGCGGCTTTGCCAACTTTGCCAGTGTAGGTATGCAAATTGGTGGTATAGGCGAATTAGCCCCCGAGCGCAGGCCCGACCTTGTAAAATTGGGCATGAAGGCCCTGCTTTGCGGTACACTGGCTTCTTACCTTTCGGCTACCATTGCAGGTTTACTGATGGGATAAGGAGAAGTTAGAAGGAAGAAATTTGAATGATGAATGTGCGGCCCAAAGTCTGTAATGGATTTTCGGGCTTTTTTTATGCAAAAGTTTGAATGAGGAAGTTTGAACGACGAATGTGACGAATCAAACTTTGAACCTTGAACTTTTGAACCTTGTGAAATTAAGAAAGAAGAAGTTTGATTGACGATTGTGTGGCCTGGAAGGGAAAAAAGCCATGGCAGCAATTTCATTATACACCCAAAACCAGCACAGCGCTCCCCGTTCTTCATTTTTAATTCTTCATTCTTTATTCCTAATTTGTATTCATCCCTCTTTTTCCGGACACATAATCCGGCACTCTTACCACTCATCCCAATCGGCTTTTGCGGTAATGGCAGCTTGCTAATCTTTGCTATATCAAACCAACGACGATGATACTTCGTACAAA
>JANMDL010000537.1:0-2362 GCA_031376295.1 Chitinophagales bacterium | reverse complement strand
AATTAGTCAATCCCCAAAATCTGCACGTTTTGCCGATGCTCCCCGACATGATGATAGCATTGAGGCGGTCTTTGAAGTTGCGGATGTAATTAGAGTGAAGTTAGGACACAACCGTATCATGCCTATTGATGTCCTAATTTCCCTTTGCAGGGCTGACGTTGCTTTTTCAAAAGATAAACTAAAATCTTTGAAACTGACAGAAGAAGAGTTGTTGCAACAAGCTCTTTCGGGCGATTTTACTTCCGAAAATATGGGTGAATCTTCGGGCAAAAAGAGTATTAAACAGTCTGATGAAAGCAATAAAGACAGTGCCTATTTATCAAAATATTGTAGAGACAGAGTTGGTGATGCTCGCAATGGGAAAATCGACCCAATCATCGGTAGAGAAGAAGAAACCAGACAAATAACCGAAATCTTGGGCAGACGTACCAAGCCAAACGTTATTATTATTGGCGAACCAGGAGTCGGCAAAACAGCCTTAGTGGAAGGGCTTGCCCTATTAATTGCGACGAAAAGAGTACCCAATAACCTTCAAAACGCTGAACTTTTTCAGTTGGATATGGGGTCATTAATTGCAGGGGCTTCTTACAAAGGTGAAATTGAAGATAGGTTGAAAGGCATTTTGAAAGAAGTAAAACAGCACGAAAAAGCCTTACTTTTTATTGACGAAATCCACCTCCTGCTCGACCCACAAGGCGGTGCTTCTGGATTGGTTAATTTACTGAAACCAGAATTAGCCAGAGGCGAATTAACAGTAATCGGTGCAACCACCTTAGAGGAATATCGAAAATATATCGAAAAAGATGATGCCTTTGGGCGACGTTTTGAAACCTTGATTGTAGAAGAACCAAGCGAGTCTATTGCGGTTAGAATGCTGTCTGGAATTGTACCACTTTTTGAAAAACATCATGGCTTAAATGTTGAACAAAATGCTTTAAAAGAGGCTGTAAGGCTATCAAAACGATACATTAAGGATAGAAGATTACCAGATACTGCCATTGACTTGTTGGATAGAACAATGGCAGCTATTGGGCTAAAAAAACAAACTTCAACCACGGAATTAGCACTTTTGAAAGATGAATTATTAGAGATTCAAAATCAATTTGAAAAAGAAGACCCCATTTTTTATGTAGAAGAACTCCGAGATTTTGAACGTAAACTTAAAGCCCGACTAAGCCCCATTTTATTAGGGCAAATGGACGATTCAGAGGATAGTATTGAAGGATTGGAAGTACCTGTTGCTTTTGCTTTGAAATTAAGCAATGATATTGAAAAATTAGAAAAACTTTCAAGCGTACAATCCGACCAAGTAACAGGGCATGATGTTGCTGCGGTAATTGCCTATAAAACAGGCATACCCATCGGACAATTACAGTCAAAAGAGCGGGAAAGGTTACTTCAATTAGAAGATTATCTCAAAGAACGAGTGGTTGGGCAAGACCAAGTTATTAAGATAATTGCCGATACCGTTGTGGAAAACAGAGCGGGATTAACGCCCAAAGGACAGCCCATTGGCTCTTTTTTCTTTGCAGGACCCACTGGAACGGGCAAAACACACTTAGCGAAAGCCTTGGCGGACTTTCTTTTTAATGATGAAAAGGCATTGCTTCGGTTTGATATGTCAGAGTTCAAAGAAGAACATTCGGCAGCTTTACTCATTGGTGCCCCTCCTGGTTATGTAGGGTATGAAGAAGGTGGAATTTTGGTCAATCGTATTAGAGAACAACCTTATGCGGTGGTACTTTTTGATGAAATTGAAAAAGCTCATGCTTCTGTTTTTGATATTTTTTTACAGATTTTGGATGAAGGACAACTCCATGACCGTCTTGGGCGAAAGGGCGATTTCTCAAATGCCATCATCATTTTTACTTCCAATAAAGGACAGGAAACGATTGTAAAAAAACTTGAAGCGGGTGAAACAGATATCACTGAGGCATTAATCAAAAAGATGGAAGAAACTTTCCGTCCAGAGTTTATTGCCCGATTGACGGAAGTAACACCATTCAAGCCAATTTCAGAGGAAAGTATCATCCATATTTTTAATCTGCAAGTGAAACCCCTTATCAAAACGCTTGAAAAGCAAGGAGTTACGCTTAGTATTGATACAGAAGCACAACGCTTTTTAGCAATGGAAGGATACAATCCGACCTTGGGGGCAAGACCATTGCGGACAGTAATTCGTAACCGAATCACTCGCCCATTGTCACGAATGATTATAAAAGAAGAAGTTAGCAAAGGGGCAAATTTACAGCTTAGGTATGACCCCAACAATCAACCCGAAATCACTTTTGTTCATATAAAAAATTAAAGAAATGGGAAAACCAAAATTAGGCGTAGATCTCGCAGGCACGCTTGTTCCTCG
>JANMDL010000741.1:0-3758 GCA_031376295.1 Chitinophagales bacterium | reverse complement strand
CCAAAATTACCGATTGAAGCAGGTGGCGCACCCACCAGGCGTATATCCCGGTAGGTTTCGGTAATAAACAAAAAGTATTTATTACCCTCAAAAAACGGGCGGATAAGTACATCCTGGTATCCTTCCTTTGTGGTTTTGATTCTCAATGCACTGATATTGCGGTCAATGGCCGACTGCCGCTCCCTTTCACTCATTGCTGCTGTAACACCATTCAATACATCCTTTGTAACTTCATTGATGCTGATGATGAAAGTGGCAAAAAGCCCGGGGTTGGTCATTTCCTGGTCTTTATTGTAGGCCCAGAACCCATTTTTAATATAATTGTTTTCTAAGCTGCTGTGATTTTGTATGGCATCAAAGCCGCAGTGGTGGTTGGTGAGTATCAGACCCTGGTCGCTGATTACCTCACCTGTGCAAAATCCACCAAAACTTACAATCGCATCTTTAAGGCTTGCTTTGTTAATATTATATATATCGGCAGCGGAAATTTTCATGCCCATTTTCTTCATGTCTTTTTCATTGAGCGCCTGCAGTAACTGTGGCAGCCACATACCCTCATCGGCAAAGGTTTTGGTGCAAAAACAAATGGTTATCAATAAAAGAGCAATGACTTTTCTCATACTTTTAAATATTTACAGTAATGATTACATGGGTAAAAATAGTAAATTAATAGCTGCTTAAGCACAGTTGTATTAAAAAGTCAGGTTGATTTACAGGGGTACCTTACTGTACCCGCCATCTGTACCGTTTCAGTTACTCTTTTACAATTTTATGAGTTCTGCTGCTAAAAGCAAAATCAGTTATGTACCAGTAGCAACGACAGCGTTGATGCAGCCTATGCAGTCAACAACAAGAGCCGGGATCAACATACCGCCGATAAGCAGGTCTTTTGTACGCAATCAGTATTCACATATTGTGTATATTTGTTTGGTGCCGGGTTTTTTACAAATTGGTGTTCTACGTTATTTCTTTTGCCTGCCGCAATTTAATCAAATGAAAGAAAATATTAACTTTGATACTTATTGAATATAGTTCAGCATGGATAAATCATTTCGGGAAAATCAAAGAAAAATTATTGGATGCTTTGATTGATTCAAGTGTGCGTATTGAACACATAGGCAGTACATCTGTGCCGGGGCTGGCTGCCAAGCCCATCATTGATATTGATATTATTTACAAAGAAACTTCAGAGTTTGAATACATAAAAAACAGGCTTGAATCTTTTGGCTATTACCACAATGGTAACCAGGATGTAGAAGGCAGGGAGGTGTTTAAAAGAAATGGAAAAACTGAAGATGAAATTCTGGATAAAACAGCACACCATGTATATGTATGTAAGTATAATTGCCCGGAACTGCACCGGCATATTTTGTTCCGTGATTATTTAAAAAAGCATGATGTTTCAAGAGATTTTTACAGCAATCTGAAATACGAGATTGCAGCAGAAGCCAAAAATGACGGGAAGGTATATGCTGCTGTTAAAGAAGTAAAAGCAAGCCCGTTTATCAATTATATTATTGAATCAGCAAGGATAGAACACGATACATTGGGCAAAATTGTACAATCCTGAAACAAAGAATGTTTTTTTTTGGCTTAACGATATCATTAAAAAACCGCTTATTGTTATTGTATAGGTTCAATTATAATCAATTTTTCACCCAACTATCAAGCACTTTTTCATCAGCACTTATTTTACCGGTAATCTTATATTTCGAAGCAGTTAACACAACAGAATTATCTGCTTTTTCCTTTATCACACAGCGGGTACCCGTGTAATTGGCATGTATGAAATATATTGTTGCTCCATCATTGTACAAAAAACCGGTATGGCTGTCGAGGCCGGTAATGTACAGGCCATAACCCTGTTGCCTGATTGCTTCCAGAAATTGATCCATAGCCACATTACTGAAGCGCTGGATGTATTTTGCCTGCACCACCGTACGGATCATTTGTTCAGAGGCGCATTGTGCCAGTTTGATTCTTGCCAGGTCAACACCGGCATCCCGCAGGGTAGTGGTTACAAAATAGCCGCAGGCAATAGTACCCTGCCCAGGTGTTTCGGTAATGCCATAAAAATTCCATGGGGTACCCATCCATTCTGGCAGTATAACTTCGGTAAGAGTAGCAGTAAAAGCTTTTTGTCTTTCGGCAATGCTCATTTGCGGCCATTTTTTAGCATAATACAGCCTGGATAATGCTACCTGTTTTTTACAATGGTTATAGTTTTGGGTAGTTGTGATTGCTGTAGTAGCAACCGGCAAGGTTTTTTTAATGGAACCCGGGCCATTTTCTTTGACTTTGCAGCTAAAAAACACCAGTAAAACAGTAAAGGGAAGTAATTTTTTTATCACAATTCTCAGATGTAAATTTGGCAGATTTCCATAACTGCATGCTTCTTTTACTCATAATTGACCGGATAGCCTTTTAAGGAATGGAATTTTTGACTGAACAGATTTAGCTATGTATGGTAAAAACAAGTAATTTCGGGCTTCAAACAGCTAATACGTTTTGACTGCAACAATAAAATATGAGGAAGATGAGCTGGTAATGCTGATAAAACAGCGTGACCAGCAGGCATTTGCCTATCTCTACGACAATTATGGTGCTGCACTGAACGGTGTAATTACAAAACTGGTAGACGATAATATACTTGCAGAAGACATACTGCAGGAGAGTTTTTTAAAGATATGGAACAATTTTGCCAACTATGACGCATCAAAGGGCAGACTGTTCACCTGGATGCTGAATATTACCCGAAACCTTACTATTGATACGCTACGCAGCAAGGGATATAAAAAGCAGGCTAAAATCTCATCAGACGAAAATTCCGTAAGTATATATGCCGATAGCAGCTATGGCGCTGAAAGCTTTGATTCACTTGGTATAAAAAAATACCTGGGTAATTTAAAGCCTGAGCAACGGGTAGTGGTTGATCTTGCTTATTTCAGCGGTTTTACACAGGATGAAATAGCAGGGCAACTGGCTATTCCGCTGGGTACGGTAAAAACCAGGATGCGGACAGCGCTGATTGAATTAAGAAAAGTATTGCAAAATAAGTAAAGTTGGAAATAAACGAAATCATATCATCTGGTCTGCTGGAATTGTATGTTGCAGGGCTTGCTTCTGAAGAAGAAAGCAGGCGGGTGGAGCAGTGGGCTGCCCAATACCCTGCTGTAAAAGACGAGCTTGCTGCTATTGAAACAGCGCTGGAAAGCTATGCCACTGCCAATGCAACCCAACCCGCCCCAGGCGTAAAGGAAAGGCTGATGGCAGAAATTTCTTCAGGTAGTATTACGGAGAAAGCTGTAAATGGGGCCGCTGTTATTGATATTGCTCCGGCTGCAAAGCCATCTGTAATACCAATGTGGAAGCGCCTCGCAGCTGCCAGTGTGATAGTGCTGGCCGGGTCGGCAATTTTCAGCGTCTTTCTCATAAACAAAAATACCAGAAAAGAAAAAGAACTGGCTGCAGCCAAAACTGAGATAAATAATACAAAGGCTGCGCTGCAAAAAATACATCAGGCACATGAAACAGCACACCAGGATATGGAAAAAATGCTGGGTGGCAGTATGGTAAAAATCGCATTGCAAAAAACAGCCAATGCACCAGATGGATGCACAGCTGCAATATTCTGGAATAAAAAAACCGGCGAAGTGTATATTGATCCCTGCCGTATGTCGAAGGCGCCGGGCGGTAAAACCTATCAGTTATGGGCTATTGTAAACGGTAAAATGGTAGATGCAGGTATTGTAAAAACA
>JANMDL010000736.1:0-9555 GCA_031376295.1 Chitinophagales bacterium | reverse complement strand
CTGGGGCGATGCCGATCGCCTGTATAAAGAAAAAAAATACACCGAAAGTATTGATGCTTTTTTTGATTACCTGCGTGATGATGAGGCAGGCAATGTTGTGCTGCAGCGAAACGGATCGGAGTTTAATTTTCAACTGCACCAGGGCTCTAAAATTGTAAGGGGTACCGGTAATGCCGGTCATTTGCAAGCCGAAGTTAGCCTTACAAAAATGCCCCAGCCTTCGGTACCTGTTATGAGGCGGTTGCTGGAACAGAATTTTTTGCTTTATTACAGCCGCTACGCACTTGATGGTGACCGCCTTTGTATGCGGTTTGACAGTGATATTGAAACGGCCACTCCCAACAAATTATACTATGCCCTTAAAGAACTGGCCACAAAGGCGGATAAGCAGGATGACCTGCTTGTAAGGGATTTTGCTGCACTGGAGGCCCTGGATACGGATCATGTGGAGGAAATACCTGCTGCCGAAAAGGAAGTGAAATATATGTACTGGCAAAAGTGGATAAGGGAAACGCTGGATTATACCGCTACGCTGGATGCTGAAAAAATAAGCGGGGGCATAGCCTACCTGTTGCTGGCACTGGCCTACCGGCTCGATTATCTTATCTGCCCCGAAGGTGCGCTGATGAGCGAACTGGAAAAAATACCGGCCGCTTATTTTGCAAAAGATGAAAAACCGGCTACCGAAAAAAATGCGCTGATGACCGCAGCGTTTAAAGCCCTGCTGGAAAAACCAAAAGAGGAAGTGATGAGTTCCCTGTTCCGCAGTAAAAGCACATTTGCCCTGATGCAGCCGCAGCAGCACAAAGTGATTGTTGATTCTGTTTACAGCAGTAACCAGAATATGATTTGGTACCGGGACAACAATTATCCACTGATTGCCGCCTGTATCAGCGAATATGGTTTTAGTTTCTGCCAGTATTCCTACAGCCTGCCCAGGCCACTTACAGAGTTATTTCAGATACTGATGCAGGTAAACTATGCTGATTATTTTGAGGCGCTGGGCTTTGGTAAGCCATATTACACACCAGCACAAAATAAGTTTAACAGCGAAAAAATTATTGACCGCATCAACACCATTACCGCTGCCTGGCGCAGTAAATACCCCTTGCTGGAGATGAAAACCGCCAACCTGAAATTTGATAACCTTGTAAACTTTAACCACAGCTTTACTGCCGAAATTGAATTTTTAAACTTTGAGAATAAATAAACTATGCCAACACAGGATATAATTGAAAACTACCAGGGCGCCATTATTCAGATAGCCACCCAATCGGGTACTGGCACAGGGTTTTACCTGAAAGAGTTTGATGTGATTGTAACTAATAACCATGTGGTGGACAATAACCCCGAAGTAACCATACAGGGCAAAGAGTTTAATAAAACCCTGAGCAGGGTATGGTATACCGACCGCAAACACGACCTTGCCTTTTTGCAACCGCCAGAAGGGGCCAGCCTGCCCGCATTGCCCATGGGCCTGTATGAGCAGATGAAGGATGGGGATGAAGTGGTGGCCATTGGTCACCCTTACGGGCTTAACTATACTGCCACACAGGGCGTTATAAGCAAGGTAGACAGGATACGGGATGGGCTGAGGTTTATACAGATCGACGCAGCCATCAATCCCGGTAACAGTGGCGGGCCGCTGGTAAATGCCAATGGCGAAATTATTGGGGTAAATTCTTTTATCATAAGGGGTGGCGATAACCTTGGTTTTGCATTGCCCGTAAATTACCTGCGTACTGCCCTTCAACTGTATGCACCCAGCAAGGGGCAGCCATCCACCCGTTGCGCTGCCTGCGATTTTTTAGTGCTGTCATCCAATATAGATTCGGGTAAATACTGCCCCAGTTGCGGCACTGAGGTTAAGCTGCCCGAAATGCCCGAAAAAGAAGCAGAAACAACTGGTGTGGCAAAAACTATTGAAACCATTTTGCAGGCACTGGGCAAAGACATTAAACTGGCAAGAAACGGCGCCAATAACTGGGATGTGGCTGAGGGCAGTGCAAAGATTAAAATTGCTTACAACACGCAGAGTTTCTTTATTGCCAGCGATGCCTACCTGTGCCAGATGCCGCAGGATACTACAAAAATAAAACCCCTGTACCAGTACCTGCTGGAAGAAAATTATAAAACCAATGGCCTGGTAATAAGTTGCAGCGGTCAGAATATTGTGCTGAGCTGCATTTTATACGACCTTGACCTTACTGTAGAAAATGGCAAAGCACAGTTTGAAATACTATTTAAAAAAGCTGATGAATACGATGATTTTTTAAAAAAGGAATTTGGCTGTACAGAGCGTCTTACCGAAAGTTAAACCGGCAATATTTACAGCGAAGCACCAAATCTGCTTCGCTTTTTCTACTTTTAAGCAATAATGCACAAACTAAGGATACATATTATTGCTGTTTTATTGGTGCTTTATTGCCATAACAGCTTTAGCCAGGCACTTTCCCTTCAAACAATTTATTATACCACCAGAGATGGGCTGCCATCAAATTCGGTGTACAGAACTATACTGGATAACCGCGGTTTTTTATGGATAGCTACTGAAAATGGCATCGCCCGTTTTGATGGTAAAAATTTTAGAAACTATACAACAACGCAGGGCCTGCCTGCCAATGAAATAACGGATATATTTGCTGACAGCAGCAATACGATATGGATTACACCATTTGGAAAAACAATGGCCTATTACAATGCCCGGAAGGATCGCTTTGAAAACGAGGAAACTGATAAGGAGCTGTCGAAAATTGAGCTGGGGAACACCAACAGGGGTAATGTGCTGCAGCAGGGCGGTGTGGCCATCAGCAATAATGAAAGGAGCCTGTTTATTTACCAGGACAGGAAAACCATGGTGTATAAAAACTTCATGAACCGCCAGAAGGTACCGCCGCCGCAAAGGGTGATAGATTATGGCCCCGGTAAATATTTGCTTGTGTGCACAGATTCTTTGCGTTACATGGAGGATGACCGTATTGTAAAAACAAGCCCCCTGGGAATTGAGTTTTTTAACAGCGAATTTTTTAACAATACACTTTACCTGGCCGGGCGTAAAAGTATAACCAGTATGCGGCTGAATAAAAATGGGAACTTTGTGGCAAGCAAAACACAGCTACTTCCCTTTGATGTACGCATATTCTGCAAAACCGGCAAACACCTGGCTATCAGGTCTTACAACAACAATACTTACCTGCTGGATACGGCAACACTGGAGCTGAAAGAAAACATCCTGAACAATGTATCGGTAAGAAATGTGATGGAGGATGATTATGGCAACATCTGGATATCCACACTGGAGAACGGGCTGATTAAAATACAACAGAAACGCATTTCCTCCTATACGGCAAAAAAAGAAATGCTGCAAAACTTTAATGCCGTCATCATCAAGAAAGGCAGAATAATTGCGGGCAACAACAGCGGGGAGCTGTATGCCTATGATGGAGTGTATACGGTGAATAAAATTACGCTCAACAAAAGCCTCAATGCCGATGGCTGGATAAGGGATATACTGGAATGCAAACAGGGTATCTATATTGCCTCACAAACCGGTTCGTTTCTGCTGGATGATAAGAGCCTTAAAATTAGAAAAGGATATTATTATGGCAGTGCCAGGAGCAACCTTTCACCCAAGGCGGCCATTCGCATTAACGATTCTGTATTGTGCCTGGGAGGGCATGCAGTAGTGTACCTGTACAATATAGTAACGGATAAAGTTATTGACAGTGTAATTAAAAGAGTAACAGCGCTTACTGCCGACAACATGGGCCAGGTATATGTTGGATCTAACAGTGGATTGTATAAATGGGAGGGAGATTCGCTGCGCAATTTTGGCCGGCAGCACCGGGCTTTAACTTTTCACATCAACGCTTTGGCCTGCACGCCAGATAATTTTATATGCGCCGGCCTGGGTTCTGATTCGCTGGTAATATTGAAGGATGACAAATTGATTGCATCCATACCATTGGGGGTTGTTATACCGGGCAACCTTTGTAAATCGCTGTACAGCAACAAGCCGGGTGAGGTATGGCTTGGTACCAATAAAGGGATTAACAGGATCGTTTTTGATTACACAAACAATGTATTCACTTTCAGCAACACTTACCTGGGCAGGGCCGACGGGCTTTTGGGCGACCAGGTAAATGATATCACTATTTACAACGATACTGCTTACATTGCCACCAATGAAGGCATCAGTTTTTTGCCTGCTAACCTGGCATTGCCTATTAATAATAACACCACTTTTATTACAAGGGTAAACATCAGCAATGCCGATACGCTGGTACTTAGCAGTTATTCGCTGCCTTACGATAAAAATAATGTACGTATCGAATTTGCAGCCGTTGACCTTACCGGTTATTATCCTGTATTTGAATACAGGCTGAATGAAGGCGACTGGATAAAGCTGGAAAGCAATATACTGGAACTGAACAGCCTTGGCTTTGGCAATAATAAAATACAGGCAAGGTCAATCCGCCGGGATGGTAAGCCATCCACACAGGTAGCCGAAATCAGTTTTTTCATCAAAACCCCTTTCTGGAAAAGCAGTCTTTTCTGGCTGCTTACCATGCTTACAGCTTTTGGACTCACCATATTTCTGCTGCAGAAAAGGAACAGACAGAAGCAACTGATGGCGGTGGAAAAAGTTTCTACCGAAAAAAAACTCACTGAGCTGGAAATGCAGGCACTAAAAGCACAGATAAACCCGCATTTTGTATTCAACTGCCTTAATTCTATCAAGGGTTTTATTTTTGAAAAAGATTACAGGCAGGCCGATAAATACTTAGATAAATTCTCTGACCTGCTGCGCAGTACCTTAGACAATTCTTCATCGGCCATCATCAGCCTGAATGAGGAGGTTAAATATTTAGACAATTACCTGCAGTTGGAAAAATTGCGTTTTGATGAGAAGTTTGAATACAATATTGACGTGGAAAATAACATTGATAAAAATGATTGTTTTGTGCCAGCCATGCTGCTGCAGCCTTATGTAGAAAATGCCATCAGGCATGGCATTCGTTTTTTGCAGGGTAAAGTGGGGCAGATCAGTATTAAGGTTACAAAAGACGGGAATAACTTAATTTGCAGGATAGACGACAATGGCATCGGCAGGGAAAAAGCCCTTGCCCTGCGCAACCAGATGCATACCGAATACCAGAGCAGGGGCATGCAGTTGAGTAAAAGAAGAGCCGATTTGTACAATATTGAGCTGGAAATAATTGATAAAAGTGATGAAAAAGGTGTTGCCGGGGGCACTGCCATTATCCTGAAGATACCCTTAACGTTAAAACCATAACAGTAAAGTATGAGTACAGCAGGATGTATTATTTTGGATGATGAAAAGCGCAATGTACAATTGCTGAAAAATTTGCTGCAGGAGTACTGCCCGGCTTTGCAGGTACTTGCCGCAGAAACCGATTCTGCCAAAGGCATGCTGCTCATTGATGAACTGCAGCCGCAACTGCTTTTCCTGGATGTGGAAATGCCCCACCTGAATGGCTTTGAGCTTTTAAAAAAACTGGAGCCGGTAAATTTTGAAGTGATTTTTGTAACGGCTTACAGCCAGTATGCAGTGGAAGCATTTGAACACCATGCCGCTGGCTACATTACCAAGCCGGTAAATACCGAAAAATTAGTGGCCACTGTAAATGCTGCCATTGGCAGGATTGAACAAAAATCCATCAGCAAAAATATTTTTTCACTCATCGAGTCCACTACCCGGCAAAGCCAGCCGCAAAAAATACCCCTGGCCACTTCGGGCGGTATGGTTTTTGTAAAAATTACCGATATTATGTACTGCACCAGCAGCGGCAACTATACCAGTTTTATGATGGCTGATGATAAAACCATACTGGTGAGCCGCCAGTTGGGTGAATATGAAAAACTGCTGCCCGAAACTGATTTCATCCGCATACACGACAAGTATATCATCAACCTTGCTTACATCAAAGAGTATATTAAAGGCAGCGGCGGCGATGTGGTGCTGGAAAATGGCAAAGAATTGCCCGTAGCCAGCCGCCGCAAAGAAGATTTTTTGCTGAGGTTTGAAAAATGGATTAAACGGAAGTAATATCCGCCTGTGATAGAATACAGCAATCAGGTAAAATAAACTTATCACATAATAATAAAGGTAATGCCATTAATTGGCTGTATAGTAGCACCTGATTTTAACGAACCCGGATAGCGCTCAAATGAAGTGAACCAGGTATAAGCAAAGTTGCCGATACTTTTAATCTTTCCCTTAATGACTTTATCATCAAATGAGGAATAATAAGCAACCTGGTTATTACCAACCGATTTTAATTTTCCCCTGAATGCTTCATTATCAAAAGAAGTATAAAAACTGAAGCTGATGGAGCCGGCATTCCTTATTTTTCCTTTGATGGCAGGATTTTCATAATCATCATAATAATCTACTGCATTACGACCAAGGGTTTTGAGCTTGCCAACTTTTGCTGCTGTTTCGGATTTGCCGTAATAAGTGAATGAGCAGGTACCGATGCTTTTTATCTTACCCCTGAAAACGGAATCAGTTTCCGGCCCAAAATAATCCACCCTTCCCGGATAGGGCTGCAACCTGCGGGGATCATAATAGTACTTTCCCGGTCCCGGGTCTGTTCCCCATTCCAGCACTTTTCCATCTTCTGATATCCTGATCAGTACGTTCTGGTCGGTACTAAATGTTAAAAAAGAAAGATTTGTTCCGCTGGTAAAGGTTACATGAGAGAGCACCTGCGAAAAAGAAGCTGCGGTGAAAAACAAAAGTGATAAGAGTATTACAAACGGCTTCATATATTCAAAATCTGAAATAAAGGTATTGAATTAAGGCAAATAACCTTTACCTGGTGGTAAATTTAATAAGGAGTGTTGTTTTTTGTTGCAACCGGTATACAGTAAAACCATTTAAATAATAAAGACACAAACACTTATTACCGGTTTTTATTTAGGAGTTCTAACAGATACTTTATCAACAATAAACCAGCCCTCATCAGTTTTTATTAAATTAAAATAATCGGTAAAAATATCTTTCGCTGTAATAATTTCTGCTTTAGCACTGGCAATATTACCCGTAATATCCATTAGTGCAATTCTTGTAATTAAATCCTTATCCCTTTCATGCGGCGGCTGTTTAAAGCGGCTAAGGTAGGTGGCCCTGTCCATATCAGTAAATTTTCCCTCCCGGTAAAATTTAAGGTGGCAGGTATTATGCATGGCTTTGCCAACTTTAGCAGTGTCGCCAGTGGCCCAGCCGTCAAAGTAAAGGTTGATGGTTGCCTCTGCAGCCGCTTTTTCTGCTGATACAATTGTCTGGCTCGTTGCCGAAGTGGCAAACAAAAAAACTGTAAGCAGTGTCAATATTATTTTTTTCATTTCCATATTTGTTTTAAAACGTCAGTAAATATTTTCATTTCATCCATGGTGCCCACAGTAATCCTTGTCCACCTGCCTGTTTCTTCAATTATCCTTGTGCCTTCAATATTATTTTTTTTCAATTCGGCATTTATATCGCCGTTAAAGCCATTTGATGAATAATAGATGAAGTTGGTATGAGAATCAATGTAAGGAATTTTCAACTCTTTAAACGCATTGCAGGCAGCCTGTTTTGCCGCTGCATTTTTAGTTTTGGTTGAGCTGATAAAGTCCTTATCATCAAGTGAAGCCGATGCAGCCGCAATGGATACCGCACTTACACCCGCATTTGCCCAGGGCTGCAGGCTTGCCAGTTGGTCAATTGTGTCAGCATGGGCCAGTGCATAACCTGCTCTTGCACCAGCAAGACCGTATATTTTAGAAAATGTTTTTACCACTACCAGGTTTTTATTGTTGGCCACCATTGCCGCAAGTGAAGGTTCATCACAGTATTCGATATAGGCCTCATCCAGCATTACCAAAGCTTTTTTACTTGCTTCTTCTATAAAGCTCTTAAGATTGTCAGCCGGAAGCACAGTTCCGGTTGGGTTATTGGGGTTGCAAACATACACCAGCCTTGTTTGTGAATTGATGCTGCTTAGCATCGCAGTCAGGTCATGTTTTTTATCAACAGTAAGCGGTATTTTGATGATATTCAACCCGCATTTTTCAGCAGCGTTCCACCAGCTGCGAAAAGTTGGGTCAGCCGATACAGCGTTACCTTTTTGCAGTGAGGCATAATGTGCCACCAGCCCCAGTATTTCTGACGAACCTGCAGCCATCAGCACATTTTCATTCTTCAATCCATAAGGGGCAGCAATTTTATCAATCAGCAGGTTGGTATTAACCCATGGATACCTGTTAGACCCTGCAACAGCATCTGTCATTGCCTTACGGGCCATAGGTGAGGGGCCATAAGGGTTTTCGTTGCTGCTCAGCCGGATGGGGCCTCCCGGGGAATTTCTTTTAAGGCTATATCCCGGAGAAGCATACAGGCTGTCGCTGAGCAATGTAAGTCCGGCAAGTGCAAAACCAGTTTGTTTTAACCAATTACGGCGGTTGGTATCCATAATGAAAATTTTTTGCAATCGTAATATACTGTAATTTACAAAAAAATTCTTTTCTCTGATAGGCAATTTCATCCCCCGGCAACACCTGCCCGTTGTAGCTGTTAAATTTTGTTAGTCCCGGATATTATTGAGTGTCAGGCTTGCGGGGTCTGTTTTTCCGGGATGTATTTGTCTTCGGGGTTGAGTTTGTAGATTTCCACTTCGCTTTTGTCGGTGTCTATAATCAGGAAGTAGAAGATTTTTTGCCCCTGATAAATGTGAAATTTGTTGTTGCGGTCCTTCATGGCTGTACAAGGAGATAATATTTCAACCCAGATTTTGCAGTTGGCTGCAAAATCTGGGTTGAAGAAGATTTATGCAATATTTTTAACAATTGTTTTATTGTCAAAATGCTTTAACAACAAAAATGTTGTCAACTTGCGATTATGTAAATTGATTCCTTTCTAACACTTTAATCCATCCCCAGCAACACCTGCCAGGCTTCCTGCACTTTACCAGCATTGAGCAATTCAGCAGCATACAAGTGCAGTTCTTTTTCCATATCGGCGGGGTTAATGGCGTAGTAGAGGATGATATTTTTCAGTTTATCATCAGCAAAAGCAGGGTCAATTACGGGCATTTCATGTACATTGCCCAACTGGCCCAGGTGGTTGCCCGTAAGGTATTTGCTGGTGCGTATGGCTGCGGGCAGTGCATCTACCCCAATGCCGAGCTGTGTGTTTGGCTTGGCTACCTTAAACAGGTTGCTATCGTTTACCCTGCAATACCAGTCGCCGCCGAGCCGGGCCACTAATTGCAGTTTGGTTTGGTCAATCATTTGGTTTTCATCCAGTATGGCATCATCAATGTGCATGCAAAGCACTTCGCAGATAACGAGGTTGCCAGCGCCGCCTTCTGTACCCAGCGGCTTTACTTCTGTCACTTTACATTCTAATTTTATTTTGGCTTCCTGTACCATTGGCGGCTTTACCATGGTTGCTTTTTCTTCTGTAAAACCTGCTTTTACAAATTCGCTGGTGCCTTTGGGATATTCGCAACTGGCAAGAGATGTTTGCTGCACCATATCATAATCCAC
>JANMDL010000439.1:0-4264 GCA_031376295.1 Chitinophagales bacterium | reverse complement strand
GATGTGCTTCATAATCCCGGCACTTATCTATATGGTGATACATTGAATATCAAAGAAAATATTTTTCAGGGTAATGAATTCGCAACAATCATATTTGAGTTTATTACTAATGGAAGACATTTACTTTTTTCTCTAAATAATTACAACTGCTATCTACTTAGGCTAGATTTAACGAGTAAACTTAAAATTCCTGAACTGGTAAAATTCATATTTGATTCAAAGGCAAACGAACAAGAAAGTCTCGTCCGTGAGAACTATCCAGAATTGATGAATAGTACAAAGAATGAAGAATTTTTGTCAGGAGTTTTGATGCATAATAACCGGAAAGATATTTTCATTCACAGTTTGAATGAAGGCCATCAAAATGGTTATCTTACAATAAAAGATGTTCCCTATACTTCTGTTGACGAGGCAATTAAACTGTTTGATGAATTTCCCTGTTATACAATAGTTTCATCAGATACAGTCAATCACTTTTGGAAATTGTTGGTTTTTAATCTCAAAAAGAGGGAAGACGATCGCAAAATATTTGAAGAAACGCCTGAAAGCATGCTGCGCATTAAGGCGGATTTGGTACAAGAATTTAACAGTAAAAATCCTAATGTGCTGGAAGAAATGGCTGCTATATGGGATAAAATATTAGACAAGGCCGGATTGTTCTTTAACTATAAAGTAGCCAAAAGCCCGGTGCAACTGCATGAAAATCTTCATGCATATATTTGTTTGAAAGGAACGAATACAGTAATTCCATACAATAAACTTAGTTCCGGCATCAGGGATTATATCTTTCGTGTAGGGCATATTTTTGCCATGTATTTTAACCGGGAAGTTGACAGGGGTATATTGCTGGTTGATGAACCTGATAACAGCCTTTTTCCCGATTTTGTCATTGATTTATTAGACATTTACAAGCAAATCACAACAGATAAACGAGGCGAAAATCATACGCAGATGATATTTGCTACTCACAATGAACTTTTTGCAGCGCAATTTGAACCTTATGAACGGATAATTTTAAACTGGAATGGCGATGGCACAGTTTCCCCGAGCAAAGGAATTTCTCCCATAGGCGATGACCCAAATGATATTTTAGTGAACGATTTTCAATCGGAAATTATTAACAAAGCCGGTCAGAAGCAATGGAGTGAATATATTGAATTGAAGAAAAAATTTATACGGACAAACGATAATATAGAGAAAGAGCAACTTCGTACTCAAATAAACAAAATTAGCCGCTTGTACAATTACGCAGAATAATGAAATTCTTACCTAAATCAGATAATTCAAATGTTTTGCAAACCGGGCTTACCTACAAAAAGGGGCAGTCAAAAAATAATGCCAATCTCCTGAAAGTATTATTGGAAGAACAAAAAGGGTTTTGCGCTTACACTGAAGAGGTATTATTAGAAAACAGCTTATGCCCTGAAGTAGAACATTTTAATCCTGCTAAAAAATATGCAGATGATTATTACAATTACTACGTTGTTTCGAAATATGCTAACAAACGCAAAATGAAACATGATAGCAGCGGTATTTTTAGCGAAGGATTATTTTATAAAAGTCTTTTTTTTCAAAATTCAGAAACGCTGAAAAGCAGGATAGGATATGGCGAAGGTATCTATTATGAGATAGACGCCACAGATATTGAGGCAGCCGATTTTATAGAATACATCGGTTTAAACGATCCTTATATAAAAAAGAAGCGGGATAATGCTTTGAGAATAATCAGGAAAGATATTGCGGAAAATGCGACTAAGGATGAAATTATTAGCTACTTTAGAAAGGAGTTGGTAGAAAGCAGAGAAACGATAAGTTTTATTACTGCCATCGAACAGGAATTCAACATTAATTTATCTGACATTATAAACGATTGATTATGCAATACGGTGATTTTTATTATCCAATGCCGGTAAATGAGCCGGTACTGAATTATGCCCCGGGCAGTAAAGAAAAAGCAAATTTAAAAGCAGCACTGAAAGAACTCAAAAGTGAGAAAGCTGATGTGCCCATGTACATTGGCGGCGATGAAGTGCGTACAGATAAAAAAGTGGAACTGCGCCCCCCGCATGAGCGTAAGCACCTGCTGGGCCACTTTAGCGCAGGTGATGCCAGCCATGTAAAAAAAGCCATTGCTGCAGCATTAAAGGCCAAAGACAAATGGGCCAATATGAGCTGGGAAAACAGGGCCAATATCTTTTTAAAAGCGGCTGATTTACTGGCCACAAAATACCGTCCCTATATCAATGGCACTACCATGTTATGCCAGAGTAAAAATGCCTACCAGGCCGAAATTGATGCGGCTTGTGAACTGATAGATTTCCTCCGTTTTAATGTACATTTTTTAAGCGATATCTACCGCCAGCAGCCCATCAGTGGTGCAGGTATGTGCAACCGCATGGAGTACCGTCCGCTGGAAGGTTTTGTACTGGCCATTACACCCTTTAACTTTACGGCTATTGGCGGCAACCTGCCTGCCAGTGCGGCTATGTGCGGTAATGTGGTGGTGTGGAAGCCTGCCAATACACAGGTGTACAGCGCTCAGATGTTTATGCGCATTATGAAGGAAGCTGGCCTGCCGGATGGGGTGATGAACCTGATTTATGTAGATGGCCCCACTATCGGTGAAGTGTGTTTTAACCACCCTGATTTTGCTGGTGTGCATTTTACCGGTAGCACAGGCGTATTTAATAAAATGTGGGAAACCATCGGTAAAAACATGGCTATGTACAAAAGCTACCCCCGCATTGTAGGCGAAACCGGTGGCAAGGATTTTGTGATAGCCCACAAATCGGCCAATCCTGATGTGGTGGTAACGGCACTTGCCCGTGGTGCTTTTGAATACCAGGGGCAAAAATGCTCTGCTGCTTCAAGGGCTTATATTCCTTCCAACATATGGCCAGAAGTTAAAAAGAAATTGATTGCCGAAATAAAGACCATGAAGATGGGTACGGTAGAAGATTTCACCAATTTTGTAAATGCGGTGATTGATGAAAAGAGTTTTGATAAATTGGAAACATACATCCGTTCGGCCAATAAGAGAAATTCCGGTGCCAAAGTGATTGTGGGTGGCAAATGCGATAAAACAGATGGCTATTTTATTGAGCCTACGGTGATTGAAGCGGCCGACCCACGCTATGTAACCATGTGTGAGGAACTGTTTGGCCCGGTGCTTACTATTTATGTGTACGATGCTGATAAATTTGAGGATGCGTTGAAATTAGTTGACAGCACTTCTCCTTATGCGTTAACGGGTGCAGTAATTGCGCAGGATCGCTATGCTGTGGAACTGGCTACCAACCGCCTGCGCAACAGTGCCGGTAATTTTTACATCAACGATAAGCCTACGGGTGCCGTAGTGGGCCAGCAGCCTTTTGGCGGGGCCAGGGCAAGCGGTACCAACGATAAAGCAGGTTCGCTGCTGAATTTATACCGGTGGCTGAGTGCCAGAACCATTAAGGAAACCTTCAATCCACCAACGGATTACCGGTATCCGTTTATGCAGGAGAAATAACTGTTATGGGATAGCAAAGGGGCAAGGTTTTTATCAACCTTGCCCCTTTTTTTTTGGTATAGAAAGTATTATTCCTCCCTGGCACTGATGGATACTGATACAAAATGTCCGGCTTCACCCGTTTTGGTTTCGATGTCGCCAAAGAATTTTTGCCAACTGCCGTCTTTCCGGCGGAAGGTATGTAATATCCTGCCATCTGTGGTGGTGCCTACCACATGCAATACACCATCAATATCGGCACAACTGATATCCGTAAAGCTGCCCGCATGGCCCGTTGCCGCCTGGATGTTGCCAAAATTGTTTTGCCTGCCAAATATGCCATGATATACATTGCCCTGCTGCGAAACTGCGGTAATGTGCAGGTCGTCAACGGAAATGCAACAACTTACCCGGATACATTTTTCGCCATTGGGCAGCGATAACACTGGTTGCAAAAGCGTAATCTCACGGTTTTTAACCTTGCGCCTTACCACATAAATGTTGCCATCCCTGCCTGCTGCTGTGAAAAGATAGTCGTCAAATTGATCCACGCAGGCATCAAAATCACAAAGGCTTGGCAACTGTGCAAGTAGCGGCAACTGGGTATTTACTGATGGGCTGCCCGATTTGGAACTTCCAGAAATACCAAATTCTTCAACCACGCCCTTGCCGGTATTGTCATCAAACATTAAAAAAGTGTAGTGCTCGGTTGCCAGCATCCGTTTTGCATTTTTTGCTAAAACGGATTGGTTGGTAGTGGTAATGATATTCCAG
>JANMDL010000405.1:0-2457 GCA_031376295.1 Chitinophagales bacterium | reverse complement strand
ATGAAAATGTTAAAAAAGCCTGGAATAATGTACAAACAGAATACCAAAACCGGTCTGATCTGGTTGGCAACCTTGTTAATACGGTAAAAGGCGCTGCTAATTTTGAGCAGACTACACTAACCCAATTGGTGGAAGCAAGATCAAAAGCAACATCTGTAAATATTAAAGCAGATGAACTCACACCGGAAAATATTGCAAAATTTCAGGCAGCACAGGGCCAGATGTCTGGTGCATTAAGCCGTTTACTGGCAGTAGTGGAAAATTATCCTGATCTTAAGGCAACACAGAACTTTACTCAATTGCAGGGGCAGCTGGAATCAATTGAAAACAAGATTAAAAATTCAAGAAAAGATTTCAACGAAACCATCAATGTGTACAATACCAAGGTAAGATCATTCCCCATGAATATTCTGGGTGGTATGTTTGGCTTTAAGGCAAAAGAAGGCTTTGCAGCAGATGCAGGTGCCGAAAAGAAAGTAGATGTTAAATTTTGATGACATCAAAAAATATGGCCGTACAATTTGCGGGAAAATCTGAATGAACAAAAAAAAGTATACAGGCTTTATTGTTATTGGTGTTTTGGTATTATTGGGAATATACCTAATGACCACCTATAATTCATTGGTAAATAAAGACGAAAAAGTTAAGTTGCAGTGGAATGAGGTTGAAAATGCGTATCAGCGCAGGTTGAGCCTCATTCCTAATCTTGTAAATGTGGTAAAAGGCCAGGCTGATTTTGAGCAGACAACCTTGCAGAAAATTGCCGAGGCAAGAAGTAAGGCAGCAGGGATTAACCTTTCCGGAGAAGTTTCGGCAGATAAATATACCCAGCACAACGCAGCTCAGAATGAATTGGCAGCAGCCACCAATAACCTCATTATCAGTATTGAAAAATACCCTTCTTTAAAAGGCACAGCCGCATTTGCAGGGTTGCAAACACAACTGGAGGGTACTGAAAACCGTATAAAAATTGCACGCAAAGATTTTAATGAGGCAATTGCTGTTTACAATAATGCAGCACGGAGTTTTCCAACCAGTTTGGTTGCCGGGTTGTTCAGTTTTAAAACTATGGAAGGTTTTCAGGCAGATGCCAGTTCAGATAAATCAATCGTAATAAAATTCTAATGGGCCTTTTTCCACTTTATAAAAAGAAACCTTTTTTTACCGCAGATGAGCAGTTGCGTATAGTGGAGGCCATACGCTCATGCGAAAAGCAGACCAGTGGAGAGATTCGGGTTTTTGTTGAAAGTAAAAACCCCTTAATGGATCCTGTAGAGCGGGCAAAGGAAGTGTTTTTTAATTTAAAAATGCAGGAGACCGATCACCGCAATGGCGTGCTGCTTTATATGGCCACAAAGCACAAAGAAGTAGCGCTGTTTGGCGATGAAGGCATTTACAAAGCTGCAGGAACTGATTACTGGAACAGCGAAGTGCGTAAGATGATCAGCCGTTTTAAGAATGAACAGATTGTGGATGGTGTGGTAAAATGTATAAGAGAGGTTGGAGACACATTAAAAGAAAAATTCCCATACATACCAACGGAAGATAAAAATGAACTGCCCGACGATATTGTTTTTGGTAAATAGGAATACAAAATTTGGAAATGAGGCTTGTTAAAAGTATAGTTTTTATTGGTTTGCTGCTGCTGAATATTTCAGTAAGTGCACAAAAAGTGCCTGCAAGGCCCAGTCCGCCAAAGCTGGTAAATGATTATACCGGCACACTCACTTCCGACCAGGCTGCATATCTTGAGCAGAAACTGGTTGCTTACGGCGATTCCACTTCTACACAGATAGCCATAGTTATTGTTCCATCTACTGATGGTAGTGAGATATCTGATTATAACGTTGCACTCGGCAGGGCATGGGGTGTAGGGGGCAAGGAGTTTAACAATGGGGTGGTACTCCTTATCAGTAAAGATGACCGCAAGCTCAATATTGCTACCGGGTATGGGGCAGAAGGAGCTTTGCCCGATATTACTGCTAAGCACATTATAGACGATGTAATTGTTCCACGTTTTAAAGGCAATGATTATTTTGGTGGTATTAACAGTGGTGCAGATGCCATCATGAAAGCCCTGCAGGGCGAATACAAAGCCCCTGCTGGCTATCGCAGCAAAAAGGGCGGAGGCACAGGACGCATAATTTTTATCATTATCGTTATTATTATTTTCCTTGCCATGTCATCTGGCGGTGGTGGCAAAGGCGGTACGTTTATGAGCAGGCGTGGATACCGCGGTTTTGCCGGCCCAACCATCTGGTGGACAGGTGGTGGCGGAGGTTCCGGTGGTGGTGGCGGTGGCTCCGGAGGCGGCTTTGGCGGTTTTGGTGGCGGTAGCTTTGGTGGTGGCGGTGCCAGCGGTAGCTGGTAATGTTAAAATACCTGCTTAGAAACATATTATAGTGTTATGCTAATGTATAAGGCAAGTACAATAAGTTGACTCACTATGACCATTAA
>JANMDL010000399.1:0-2519 GCA_031376295.1 Chitinophagales bacterium | reverse complement strand
GTACTTAGCGACAGCAATTATGCAATCATTTCAGGTGCAGCCGCCAGCAGACTTACCCCCGCAGGCCCAACCACCTGCTATGATGTAATAGCGGATATGCAGAACAGGGTGATAGTGCTTGCAAATAATATTGGCAATAATTCTTTTGGTCCAGGCTTAAACCTTAATACATCTGGTGGAGTTTCATTGGTGTGGGAACTGGATAGTGTATTAGCACCCAAAGCAATACTGGCATTAACTGTTCAGCCCGGTTTCTCAGGTTTTTTAAGAAGAGTTGCAAAAGACACTGTTTCTAATACACTATACCTTACTGGTTATATTAACGGTTTTACACCCGGCGGTACTTACACAATCGGAAGTAATGTTCTGCTGCATGGCACCGGTGAGGATGGCGCTATAGCGCAGCTTCGCAGTGTTTATGCCGGATCGTCACTGCAGGTTTTTGCCGGTAATGATACAGTTGTATGCAATGGTAAAAGCGCTGTTATTGGTACCATCAGTGGTGTGGCTGGCGGCATTGCACCTTATACCTATAGCTGGTCGCCGGTAACGGGCCTTGCTAACCCGGCGGCAGCATCTACCACAGCTACTCCTGCCGGTTCCACTGTATATACGTTAACGGTAACAGATGCTGTTGGCAGCATTGCAAGTGATGCAGTGCTGGTCAGTATCAAACCAGTGCCACCAGCCCCTTCAATAACCATTTCAGGCAATACCAATATCTGCCTGGGCGATACTACCACCCTTGTATGTTCACTGCCCGGCAGCGGAAGTTATTATTACGATTGGTACAGGGGTGGCATATTTGTGCAAAGGATATTTGACAATACCAATTTTCGTGTTGGTATGCCGGGGCAATACACAGTATCAGTATCTGATGATGTTGTATTGTGCGCCAGCCCGCAGTCAGCAGCAGTTACGGTAACAGGCACCGTTTCTTCCATCAGCGCCGGCGGCCCCACATCCTTTTGCCAGGGAGATAGCGTTATCCTTACTGCAGGCGGTGGTGGTACTTATTTGTGGAGCACAGGTGCCACCAGCGCCAGCATCACCGTAAAAACTGCCGGAACTTATACGGTGCAGGCAACAGCAGGAGGTTGCACAGGCGCAGTATCAGCGCCGGTAACTGTTACTGTAAATGCCCGGCCAAATATCGGGGCAGATACAACCGTTTACCACAATTGTTACGGCGAAACCACCAACCTGTTGCCGTTGTACAATACTACGGGACTCACAGCTGTTTGGAGTACTGCAACACCATCGGCAGCACCGCCGGGCATTTACAGGCTGATTGTAACCAATGGTGCTAATTGTGCTGATACTGCTTTTGCCACCATTAAACTGGAAGTAGCTACCTGGACAGGAACCATAAGCAGCGATTGGCACACAGCCGGTAACTGGAACATTAATAAAGTACCCACTGCGGTAACGCATGTGATTATTTCAAACGGCACGCCTAATAATTGTGTAATCAGTACCGCCAATGCCGTTGCCGCAAGTTTGCAGTTGCGCAATGGCGCAGTGATAACAACCAGTAATGGTATGCAAATAGTAGTTATTGGTAATTGTTCAGTATTGCCGCCTGGTTCTCCTTAGAATATTATGGCAATATAAAACCAAAGCCTGCTATTTCAGTAAGGTTAACCCCAGCTTTTGCTGACAACTGCAAAAGTTGGGGTTAACAAAGAAAACATTACCCGGGTAATTTTTTTTGAGTAAATTTATAAAAAACAGCTTTGCTACCGTTGTTGGTGTTCGTGCCGATGGCAATGCAGCCGGGCTATCACCAACAACTGTTTGAGGAAGAAAGTAGTTTCGCAATAAAGATTTTTAACAGCAGGACAAGGCAGAACTCCCCTTTGAACCGACAGTGTGCTGCCACTTAGTTTATACAGAATGAAAGTTTGTACTGGCAGACACTGTTGCGAAGCTGATTTACCAGGACTTAATTTATTATCAGGAATAAAAGAAGTAGTAAAACGCTTTTTAGGCATGGGAAGAGTTTTCAAAACTAAAATCTTCGATGATAAATTTGACGTAAAAGCAAAAGGAAATTTATTAACAGAATTCAAATTTTTTTAATATGGAATTTTTAAACAACGATTTTAACAAGCAAGAACGAAAACCAAAAAATCCTGAGGATGATTTTATAGTAACAATAACAAATGAATTGATTAAAATAGAACATCCTGACAGGAAAACTGAACAAATTTTTTGGCAAAATATAAAACAAATTAAATTAATCAATACAGATAGTGGACCTTGGTTACCTGATGTTTGGCTAACATTACTTGGAGAAAATGAAGGTTGCCTGATTCCGCAAGGAGCAAATGGATACGACGAAGTTTACGATATTGTTTCAAAATATGACGGATTCAATTTTGAGAATGTAGGATTATCAGGAAAAAAGACCGTAAGTTTTCAAAAGTTTATGGGTAAAAATGGCATAAACTAAACCAAAGCTGAAGAAGGTTTTTAGTTTACGAACAAACGTGTGGTTACAAAAATTGCCTGGATAA
>JANMDL010000367.1:0-3651 GCA_031376295.1 Chitinophagales bacterium | reverse complement strand
ACCAGCCTGTCTGCCGACAGGGAGTTCCCCCCTTTTGAAACAGCGTACAGGGAGTACGTGTAGCACCTTGTACAGTGTGCTGAAAAAAAGCCCCGGAATTAACCTGGGACCCGTTGTTATTTTGTTTTGTTAGCAAGCAATAATGCCAATGCGCCAAGCGGTAAAGGTATCCACCAGAAGTCTTTCAGCTCAGATAAATGACTGCTGCTTTTACCGATAAAATACATGGCCGCTGATGCTGCAAGGCACAGCACACCCAGGATACCAAAAAGAGTCTTTTTATTCATGTTTGTTTAGTTTGGTTTAAAACTACACATTCAGTTTCCTATTTGCAAGTGGAGGCAGATATTTTTTTAATGCAGCCGGGTGAGTGCAGGATTGTTGCGGTAGATTTTGAATTACTAACGCACGGTATAAGTGATTTTAGTGTTCCATGTCAGCATAGCACCATTTTGATCACGGTATCGAAGTTGTACCGGTAAGCTGTATTTGCCCACTCCTTCCTTAATTTTAAGTTTGTATGTCGCAACAGGATTGTCATAGGTTATCGGTATTGCCTGGCCATTGATAATTGCAACAGGCTTAACCCTGTAACTGAATTGACCTATTCCAGCAGAAATGGTCAGCACTTCACCTGCTTGAACGACAGTGCTGCTTTGGTTAACTATTTCTGATATTTCGTTGAACCCGCAAAAGCTGATTGGGGTTGTTTTATAAAAGCAGTAAGTAATCAGCCTGTTTTCATTAAGTACAATCTGCTGTACCAGCTTATGAAGAAAGACGCTTGCTTCCGCATTAGTAAGCCCCGTAAGGTATTGACGGATATAATTTTCAGATATTATTTCATTATCAGCAGTATCAGTTTTAGGCCCGATAGTTCTGAAAAATTCTTCATAAATCGCTGCATCGGTGTTTAGTATGCTTTTTTTGTATTCAAACAACCGGTGGTGCAGATCTTTTCCTTCCGGTCCTTTTACAAAAACCTGGTAAACATTTGCTGTACCCAGTTGCTGATAAAGACCCTGTAGGTATGCTGTGATTGATTTAGTGCATTCCTTTATCTGCATCATTTTGAGTTGCCAGAATTTTGCTTTCTCCGATGAAAAAGGGTCATTAAGCCTTTCTTCAGTGGCTTTTAACAATTGGTCTGTTTGCCTTCGTGTTAACTCCGTCATTACCACCTGGTTGCTGTCTAACTGCGCCAGCAATCTTTCCTGCTGTTTACCCGCAGAAGACCTGCCGCAGCCACAAAAAATTAATGTAAAAAACAGCAGGCTCATAACCAGTGGAGTACCTGGACGTAAATGTTGGTACATGGGCATTGTTTTACAACCACGTTAACGCCCGGGCCTGAAATATATTCCTTAATGAATTGTTAATCCCTTTTTGTATTTAAACATTACTGGCTTCGTCCTTCCAGTATGGAGAGTACCGTATCTCTTTTGCGTTGCGATACCGGCACTGTATGCCCCCCTTCCAGTAACAGCATGCCGCCATCGGTTTTATCGTACATGGTAATTTTGGAGGGATTAGCCAGGTAAGAGTGATGCGTACGTAAAAAACCAAGCGGTTCCAGTATGGTTTCGTATTCTTTAAGGTTTTTTGATACAAGTATGGGCTTGCCGGTTGAAAAGTGAAATTTGGTATAAGTACCCTCTGCTTCGCAAAAAAGGATATCGGCCACTTTTACAAAATATACATTGTCAATATCTTTCAATACAATTCTTTTGTCTGCTTCCGGCTTGCCGCTTACCTGTTTCAGCAGAAAGGCTATCTGTTTGCCAATATCTTTCGCCTGCATCCGTTCTGCTGCTTTTTTAATGCAGAACTGCAATGCCTCAGGGTCAACAGGCTTCAGCAGGTAATCAATAGCACTGAACTTAAATGCCTCAATGGCATACTTGTTGTGAGCCGTTACAAACACCAGCTGAAAAGCAGGATCAGTCACCAACCGCATCAGGTCAAAGCCGGTACCGTCATCCATCTCCACATCCAGCAACACAATATCCGGCAGAAAACGGTTGATGGCCAACAGGCCGGTTTGTACCCCATCAGCTTCTTCCACCATATCTATTTCAGGGCAAAAAGCCTGCAGCATGGCCCTTGCTGTAGTCCGCTGATTGGCTTCATTATCAATAATTAAAAGTTTCATTCTCGTCAGTTCCAGTAAAGTTATTATAAATATCAGTAACCAAAGCAAACAGGATATGATGGCAAATACCAGGGATGGTACAATGACAGAACGTATCAGCGGGCATACAGGGATTTTGATTATTATAATTTCAGGCTTTATAAAATTTATCAAAAAAAAACAACTAAGTGCTGAGTTATTGAGTGCCTATAGTGAAATTATTCCGAACTTTAACAGGGAGGTTTTAATGAAATTAAGCACAGTTTTTCAGTTACTGAAACAATATAGTAAGTAGTAAAGTCGTGAAAAATAAATGTTTTTGATGCTATTTGACCAAAAAAAAAGTCACCCTCACAGTGTGTATTTATGACTCTTTTGTTTTACGAGCAGCTCCATAAATTCGTACGTAGTATGTTGCGGCAAGGCCTTTCTGGTAAAATAACTGCGTAATTTTACTATAAAAAAACGTAGTTATACCTGTTGCTTTTACCGCTTAAATACTATTCCTTTGTTGCTTATATCAATTAGACTTATAAAAGGGCATTTATTCGTACCAGCCTGCTTTTGTTCATAAAAAACTGTACCCAATGGCAATCTCAGTATTTAATACCTGCTTGCGTGCATGCATACTTCTATCCGGTTATCACATCAGACAAGAGGGTTCAATCCTGTCTGGCATTGCAAAAATTTCATTAGAGTTTACCAAACGGGCAAAGCAAAATATAGAATAATGTAAAAGTACACTATGCCTTAAACAGACTTTATATACCAATCCGGCCGGCCTCTGTTATGATAATAAATAATTCCATATTGACATTTCGCTATCTGTAATACCAACTAAAATGAACCATATGATAAGAATTTTTTTGCTGATTACTTTTATTACTGGCACAAGCAGCCTCTTACAAGCACAGCTAACCTGGAATTTTACAGCAGCCACAGTTGCCGGATCTGTTACAAATATTACTACCGTAAGTAATGTTACGCAGGGGAATAATAACGGCACTACAACTTTTTTGGCTGCAGGGCTTCCCGCCTCATCAGTTTATACCGGGTTTTCAGCGGGCTTTAATGGTAGTTGCTGCGCAAGAACAGGAGTACTAAGTACCGTTGCTACAACGGGTAGTGCTTATATTCAGGTTGTATTAACGCCGGCTGCTGGTTATGCAGTCAATATTTCAGCAATCAGATGGGGTAATTTTTCTATTCCAGCTACGGGGCCTACTACTTTAAGTATTTATGCCAGCAATGATAACTTTACTACGGCTACACCTGTTGTTACTTTGCCAACTGTAACACCAAATGCCACAGCCTGGACACTGTTATCTTCTACTGCTGCAGTTACTGGACTAACAGGAACCGCATTAACAATAAGAATATATGCATCCGGTGGTACAGGTTCTGTTACTGCCGGGGTTGCCAATTGGCGTGTTGATGATTTAGTAATTACAGCAACTGCACAAACAGGTACAGTTGGGCAAATACCAAAATATACTGGCGCAACAACTTTTACAAACAGT
>JANMDL010000362.1:0-3887 GCA_031376295.1 Chitinophagales bacterium | reverse complement strand
CTGAAACAAGCAGTATTATTCAGTAACATAAAATGTTAAAATTTGTTGGCACTACCTGCGGCGTACGCTTACTGAATGTATGCATTTTGTATAAAAAAATGCCCCCGTTTCCGGAGGCAGTATCATATTTGCAAAGAAATTTTATTGTGGTAATAATACCTGGTCAATGATATGATAAACACCATTTACACCATGCTGGTCTCTTTTAATACCATTAGCAGCAGTACCACTGTAAGGAGCACCACCCGGAGGGAAAGTACCCAGGCCAGTGGCTGTAAAAGAAGCGGCAAAAGGCCCAACAAAAGCACCCTGCAGCCGCAGGCCGGGATGGGCAGGAATAGCTCCGTTGAGCAATGTGGGGAATAAGCCCCCCAGCGTTACTGATGGCATATTGCAGTTAAATACTCTCACCCCCATCAGGTGATAAGCTATAATACCTCTCATTTGAGTAGTAGTAACAGCAGCAGTAGAAAAAATTGCCGGGCCTGCAGCTACCGCTAAATTGGCCTGTGCAATTGAAAAAGCCACATTTCCGCCAGATGCAGCAAATGCCTGGCTGTATGCCAATCCGAATACTAAAGCTTGTAATGCAGCATCGTTGGGCGCATATACAGTAAGATTTGCTACACCAAAGTTCAATGCAGAGTCAAATCTGTTCAACCCAACCTGGCCAGAATCGGCACGGGTAATGGCTGCACGCAGGTAACTAAGCGTAGGCTCGGCGGCAATCATCGTTTTAAGCACCGCAGTTGGCGGGGCAGACACCGTGAAAATATGATGGATGATACCATTGGAAGCCTGCTGATCAACACCTGTGATGGGTATATTATTGAAATAAGCACCATTACTATTTTTACTGGGAAAAGCCGACATACGTACCAGCGGATTGGTAGGATCCAGCTGAATCATGGTAGGCCGCTGCAAATTAGGGAATGTAGTGGGTATCTGGCTGGAGGCAAGCCGCTGCGAAAGCGTAAGGTAGCTGATGATACCTGCCGCAGAAGCTACTGGTAAAGTATTGGCAATAAATGCAGAAAAAGTTGCATCTGGTGCAGCAAGTGGTACTGCACCGCCAGAAGCTGAGTTCACAAATAATTTCATCCCGGCATTGTCCACTGCAAAAAGTGTGAACTCCGTATTGGGATTGCTGAGCGTACTTACAAGCCCCGACCTGATAAGCATCCTGTTGAACAAACTGTCATTTGGAGTGCCTGCAATAGTAGCAGCAATGGTACTACCGGTAACCGCACCCGGCACAGCAGCAGCCGGTACATCAAGGTCCTTGTTGCAGGAGCTTAATACAACCATACCGCAAAGAACGGGAAGCGTAACCGCCTTTATTCTTCCAGTTAATATTGATAACATATATTTCAATTTTATATTATTAAAGATAATTGTTGATTAATAAACATTATACCCAAAGCTCAGGTAATACAAACCACCAATTTCTGAGTTACCGGCCGCATTGTAATAATACTGGTTAAGCATATTATTAGCACCCAGTTTAATGATTGATTTTGTTTTTGGCAGTTTATAGCTGAACTGTGCATCCACCGTTTGTACAGCAGGTAAATTACTGTTAACAAAATCACTTTCATAATAAAATGCATCCTGCCAGCGGTATGATACGCTGAAGCCATAACGCTTCCTGTTACCAAAACCTGTATTACCTAAACTGGCATTTACCCTGTATTTTGGCACATTAAAATTGGCTGCAAAACCTACCGGCACATCCCTTATCTCATCAGAAGAGGCATTAACACCGATAGTGAAATTCATTGGCAGGCGGTAATCCAGTCCAAGACCATAACCAAATGTTTTCACTTTATTGGCAAGGTTTACAGGTAAAGAGAACATCCTTGCTCTGCCCGCATCCCTTGCTTCGTTTAAGCTGGAAGGTACTGCTCCAATTTTTGACTGAACTACTACTGTCCTTGTAATGAAATCGGTATACTGGCTGTAGTAGCCATAAAGGTCAACCAATAATTTATCTTTCAGTAACAGGCCCTTATAACCTGCTTCAAATGAAGTAACTGCCTCTGGCTTATAATCCTGGAAATTGATTTTTTGTCCGGCACCGGCCACAACTGTTTCCAGAGTGTACACCGGGTTACCGATCATGTTGTAAAATGTTCTGAAACTGGTGTTGCCACCCAGTAAACGCACGTTGCTGCCTACATCCAGGTTAATCCACTGCTGTTGTGTGGAAGGGAAACGGTATGCTTGCTGGTAAGAAAGACGCAGGTTGTTGTTTTTTGCAATCTTAATTACCGCTGTAGCCCTTGGCGTAAAGCGGCCCTTAAAGTTTTGATTTTTATCATACCGGCCGGAAACCGTTATTTTAACCCTGTCGATAATCTGCTTGGCAACCTGCAGGTATCCGCCATATTCATTGATACCGATGGTACCGGTACTGTCGGCAAATAAAGTGCCTTCAGAATTAAGTACATATTTTTTAAAGTTACCACCAACCAGTATTTCAGCCACATTATTAACAGCTTCTGTAAGATTGTACTGTCCTTCAAAATTGTACAGGTCAGTTTTATCTACAAACAAACCACCACCTTTTGAAATAGGCACTTTTCTTACTTCGTCAAAAAGCTGGTTGAACTGTGCACTGCCTGCTGCGGGCCTGCCCACATCTGCAGCGTTGCGGGCCACAGTATGTGCATCTGTGGCAGTTGAACCAGCCAGCAGGGAAGCCAGGTAAGTTTGCCCGTAGGTACCATACCATGCTGGTGAAGCTTTCCACTTTTCGTTGTACAAACGGGTAGCTACAGTAGCATTATACGATTCCCCGGCATTTTCCTGGGTGGTATAAGCTCTTACCATCCAGTTTTTGCTCAACAATTCAATTTTATACTGCCCCATTTTTAATTCCTTCAGGGAGTATCTTTCACTACCGGTATACACCGTATTACCAGTACCCCAGTATCCTGCTATGATTGCCTCAATATTTGGCGTAATTTTATAGTTCAGCGAACCACCCAGTTTAACATTCACCGTATTAGGATTCACTATCTGGCGTTCGTTGTAACCGGTACGGCTTACATTGATAGCCCTGTTGGTATCTAATGAATAGATAAAAGGTGCTAAAAATGGAGCCTGCTTAGAAATAGGCACCAGCACATTCTTCATCAGGTCAATGGTTGTTTCATCACCATATACATTCACTCCATCATAATTAGGATCAGTAGCCCTTGTACCACCAATAATAGTACCTGCAGTACCAGCACGTGAATAGTTCCTTTCATCCACACCTGCCCAATCCTTGGCCTGTATTATTTCAGCCGTCACTTTAAAGGCAAATTTATCGCTCACTTTTTTGGCCCAGCGCATGTTCCAGTTGTGATAAGGAGAGCTGGAAGCACGCTGCCTTCTGTCGGCATGCATAATACCCGTTTTCACCTGAAAGCTCAAGCCCTGGTATTTGAAAGGGTTTTTGCTGGTAATCAGCAAAGTACCATTCATACCACCGGGACCGTACAGCGCAGATGATGCACCCTGCAACAGTTCAAAATTGTCTACATCCAGCTCAGAAAGGCCGATAACACTACCCACAGAAAAGTTTAAACCCGGGGCCTGGTTATCCATACCATCCACCAGTTGGTTTACCCTTACACTACCACTACCATTAAAACCCCTTGTACTGGGTGTTTTAAATGTGAGTGAGGAAGTAGTAACATCCACCCCTTTTAAGGTAGCAACCACATCATAATACGTAGCAGCAGGGGCATTGCGGATATTGGCACTGCTTACCCTTTCTACCGAAACCGGCGACTCAAGAATACGCTGCGCCACCCTTGTGGCCGATACTACTATATCCGCCCCCAGTGAATTGGACGGCTTAAAGTCAATATTTACAGCTTCGCCGGCATTGTTTACAG
>JANMDL010000720.1:0-2182 GCA_031376295.1 Chitinophagales bacterium | reverse complement strand
AACTGTGCACCCTTCTATGGTACCGGTGCTACAGAAAATTGTACCGGGGGCGACAGGATAACTTTATTCAGACTTAAAGGTGAAAGCAGTGAACTGAATATCAATACCGGCAGCGCCTGCAACAGTCCTGCCGCTTATGTGGATTCTACCGACCACCCGGTAGTGATTACCATGGCAAGGGGTAAAAGCTACTGGGGTCAGGTACAGTGCGGCTTCAGCAGCAATGTAATTGCCATCTGGATAGACTTTAACGACAATGGCTTGTTTGAAGCCGGTGAAAGGCTGATGAACAACCTTTCAGTCGGCACCACACTTACCCCCATCAACCTCTTTATCCCCTTAACGGCAGCCCTGGGCAACCATCGTATGCGGGTAAGAGATGTGTATTCGCCTGCAGGTACCATTGACCCCTGCGCCTTTTACACATGGGGCGAAACAGAAGATTACACGGTGAATATTTCGTCAGGCGGTACACCATATACCATTTCCACATACACACCGGCAGGTGCCTGTTATACTGGTGGTGGTGTAATTACGGTTGATGGCTTATCTAACAACAACAGCAACTTTGTGCCTTTGGTTGACAGCAGCAATGCCCTGATAGCACAGCTGTATCCGCAGAACAATAACCTGGGCAGGGTAACCACCAGCTATTATAAGCACAATGGCCCGGTGCGCCAGGATGCAGGTGGCAGGTACTATTTAGACAGGAACCTGACTATCAATGTGGCTACACAACCCACAACGCCATATAACCTGCGTTTCCCGTACCAGAATACAGAACTGAATGCATTGATTGCACAGCCTGGCTCGGGTGTAACAAGCCAGTTTGACCTGGTAATGACCAAGAACGGTGATGCCTGCTTAAATGCAATAGGAACGGGCGGTACAGGTGGCCTGGTATTTTTCCCAACGGGCTTTGGCTCCATCAGTGGCGATAGGTTTGTGGATGTAACCAATATTACCGGTGGCTTCTCCAGCTTTTACCTGCACAGTGGTTCCACACCCATTCCTGCAGAACTGGTGAAATTTGAAGTACAGCGCAATGGCAAGGTAAATAAAGCAAGCTGGGCCACAGCACAGGAGATCAACACAAGCCATTTTTCACTTGAGCGCAGCAACGATGGCCGCAACTTTAGTGAGATAGCTAAAGTGACCGCAAACGGAAACAGCAATACAATCCGCAATTATGACTTTATTGATAACAGCCCGGTAAGAGGTATCAACTACTACCGCCTGCGGGTGATCGACAGAGACAATACAGGTAAATACAGTGCCATCCGCAGCGTACGCAACGAAGGATTGGCAGATGTAGCCATTTACCCCAACCCTGTTAGTGATGTAATGACGGTAAGCATCACGGCTGACAAGGCAGAAAGAGGTGAAATGACGATTGCTGATATCAGCGGCAAGATTGTTTACACCAGAACGCTGAACATTGCACAGGGTGATAATAAGTTACCGGTAAATGTAAGCAATATGGCCAGCGGCGCCTACATCATTAAAGTGCAACTGAATGATGATATTGTGATAAGGAAATTTAACAAGCTGTAATAGCAGTACAGTTAAAAAATAAAAAGCCCCGCAATTGATTTGCGGGGCTTTTTTTATTGCGGTTATTCATCCTGCTATGCTGTATTTTTGCAAAGCAAGATGATAGCCAAAAAATATGTCATACTCATTACCGCGTTAGTAGTTGTGCTTTGCTGCATATATTTATTGATTCCCCAAAAAAAAAACCGGCAACCTGTACCTGCGGCTAACCTTGGCCAATACCTTTTTTTTGATACCCGCCTATCGTACAACAATACAAAAAGCTGCGCCAGTTGTCATGCTCCTGAATTTGCTTTTACAGATGGGTACCGCCGCAGCATTACGGCATCCGGCGATAATGTGCTGCACAATTCCCCTTCTTTAATCAATAGCTCACAATACCGGTATTTTGACCTTGCCAATCCTGGCATTACTACCTTGGAAAAGCAGCATGAACGGCCACTTTTTAATACCAGCCCTGTTGAGTTGGGAGCCAAAGGCAATGAGTTACTCATCATCAGCCGCCTGAGAGCCGATACCATTTACCGCCGCTTGTTCAGGAAAGTTTTTCCGGAACAGGCCGACCCTTTTACTTTTAAAAATATTATTGCTGCCCTGGCTGATTTTGTGCGTACACTCCACTCTGCAC
>JANMDL010000345.1:0-11188 GCA_031376295.1 Chitinophagales bacterium | reverse complement strand
GCGGCATTGTACCACTTCTTGGTTACCTTGCTACTTTTGCCAGCTTAGTATGCTGGATAATATACTGGGTAAAAGTAAATGAATGCCGCAGATTGGTAGAAGCAAACAGAAGTAATGTACTGCTGGATGCCGAAAGGGGAGTCTTTCATGGTAGTAACCAGAACATCCAGTTAAAAGGCTGGTGAAAAATCAGCTATGCTGTAATGTTTCCATTTCAGTAAATTCAATGCCGTTTTTTGCCAGCTCTGCAAGCACAGGTTCATAAATATCATTCGTAACTGGAATAAGTAACCCGGTTTTTTTAATGGTGCCATTCAGTATCAGTTTGGCAGCAATACCCAATGGCAGCCCCACGGTTTTAGCCATAGCAGTATGCACACTGTCTTCTCCTTTTACAACAAGGCAGCTCTCCACTTCATATACTTTTCCTTCCAGTTCATAGGCAATCTCATGCTTCATCACAATCATGTCCTTATCATGCGGTTGCAGCGCCAGTTTTTTTTCCAGTACTAACTGCAGCACATCAGCCGCACTGCACAAGCCCTTGTTGATGATGGTTTCCTTATCATCGGCACCCAGGTAAAATATTTGCTTTAAAGTAAGATTTGCTTCGTGCATTTTAATGGCCACTATACCCGCAGCCTTTCGCTTCATCTCATCAATATCCAGTATCTGCAGTTCACCCTTTTCATTCACTATAGAAAATTCATTGGTCAGCGATTCTTCTATACCCGAAGCTATTGCTCCTTCCTGTTCGGCCTGGGCCTTTTCTAATTTTTGAAGGTCCTCCATTATCTTTTTCGAAACCGCAAGCCGCTCACTCAGCCTGTTGCCCACTACTTTCTGCAGGTCATTCTTTTCGTAATGCTGCTTAAAAAAATCAGCCAGGCACATACCATCCGTCTCATACATCTGTGTTTCATCCGTAAGGTGGAGGTCAACAATATTTTTCCAGCCATACATAAAATCGGGGTAGCGCAGGGTAGTGCGTACAAAAGTATGCGCCTGCTGCAATCCATACAGGTCAATGTATGGCAGGCTGTCCCGGTTAGGGTAGTAACTTAAAAAGCCGATAAGGTCATTGATAAAACAGCCCCTTTCCGTATCAAACAGGTCTTCGTATTTTTCGTTGATGATCTGCCCATCCTTTTTGTACACAGCACCCGCTTTACCTGCCAGTACAACATTGCGGGGGTTCCAGCTTATTTTATACTTCCAGGGATTGTCATCACTTTCAGGCGCCACTAATCCGCCGCAATGACTTTTAAAGGAAGTAATAACACCTCCCTTTTGTTTTATCGAATCAATCAGCTTCATCGCACTCAGGTGGTCAATACCGGGGTCAAGGCCCATTTCGCACAAAAAAATCAGTCCTTTATCTTCTATTTCCTGCTGACGTGTTTTCAGTTTTTCATCCACATATGAAGCTGTTAATAAATTTTTTTCAAAGGCAATACAATCATCCGCTACCAGGTAATGCAGGGCAGGTGTCATCATGGAAATAACGATAGTTTCCTTTTGTATCAGTTTATTACGGGCAGCTGTATTATTAATGTCCAGTTGAACAGCTTCAGTGCAAGCCGCTTCTTTTGTTTTGGCAATTACCAGTTCTCTGCTGGCATCCGCAACAATAATATGCCAGTTATTGGCTGGTGCTTCCGCAATTAAATAATCAATCAATACCGTAGCCGATTTGCCGGCGCCAAAAAGCAGGATGGTTTGCACGTTAATAAATTTTTAAGCAAGGTACGATAAACGCAGCTTGGTATAAAAGCGAAGGGGGATTATTCTGCCAAAATATGTAAATTTGGGTAAAATTAGTTTATGGCAACACAGGCAATTGATAAGCAAATGGTTGAATGTTTTATGCAACTCAACCATGCAGAAAAGAAATCGGTTGTGCAGTTAATCAAAACTTTTTTAAAAGCCAGGAGCGATTCTCCCGAAAGAATAAGCATTGAGCAGTATAACCGGGAACTTGATGAGGCTGAGGCTGAAATTGAGCGGGGAGAATTTTATACGCAGGAACAAGTGGAAGAAGAAATGAAAAAATGGTAGCAAAAAAGAAAATCATCCCTGATGATGTAAAGATTCAGTTATATAAACCAGTTAATAACACTAAGCGTACAATATGAAACCCGAATTTCTGTCAATATTACTGACCCTGATTATACACATTACATCAACTGCTCAGGATACTTTGGCTTACAGCTTTAAAATTAGCGTGGCCAGCGAAACAGCTATAAATGCAAATAACAGAAGCTTTGCTCATGGAAACGGGTTCTCAGGTACATTCTACAAAAAATTGGGTATTAATGGGAGAATCCTCTTTAACATTGGTTATAGTGCATGGGGGAATAAGGATAGTGTGAGAGAGGAAGTTGGTTTGTTGCCGGTAAGAATTGGCTATAATTACGAATTGACAAGGAACCTTTATGCTGAAATTGCAGCAGGACCCGTTTTCTCAAATAAACTATTAAGAAAAACTGTTGGTTCAAACCTGTATCTCAGTAGCGGTTATCTTATACAAATTGGCTGGCACAATGCAGTTGACATTAACGTTAAATTGAATTTTATCAGTGATAACGGAAGCTACGCCCGTTGGGTGTCTTTTGGTGCAGGATATATATTCAGATTTCGTAATTTCAATGGCCTTTATAAACGCAAACAGGGCTAAATAAATTTTAGTTCCAGGTGATAAAACAAGTCAAAAATCCGTTCATTTTTACTTTCCCACAAATACCCTTTAAATGTTAGTAACTAACTGCTTTTCAGCGGTTTTTTATGTTTAAAACTGCCTTATTTTTGGTACATTTGCACACTTCAAAATAAGTATGGAAAATTTAGAAAATCAGAACAACGAACCCAGCAGCAACAGGGGCAAAATCATTCCTGTAAACATTGAGGAACAAATGAAAACGGCTTATATCGATTACTCGATGAGTGTAATTGTGGGCCGTGCCTTACCCGATGTGAGAGATGGCCTTAAGCCGGTACACCGCAGGGTGCTTTTTGGTATGAGTGAACTGAGCAATACCAGCAACAAACCGTATAAAAAAAGCGCCCGTATAGTGGGTGAGGTAATGGGTAAGTTTCACCCCCACGGTGATACTGCCATTTACGATACTATGGTTCGTATGGCGCAGGATTGGGCCATGCGGTACAAAATGATTGACGGACAGGGTAATTTTGGCAGCCAGGATGGAGACCCGCCGGCTGCCATGCGTTATACCGAGGTGCGGATGCAGAAGTTTGCCGAAGCCATGCTGGAAGACATTGAGAAAGAAACAGTGGATTACCAGCTCAACTTTGATGATTCACTGCAGGAACCAACCGTTTTACCCACCCGGATACCGCAATTACTGGTAAACGGCAGCAGTGGTATTGCCGTGGGTATGGCCACCAATATGCTGCCGCATAACCTGAGTGAGGTAATTGATGCCTGTGTTGCCTATATTGAGGACAGGGATATTTCCATTGACGACCTGATAAAGCATGTAAAAGGGCCAGATTTTCCTACTGGTGGCGTTATTTATGGCTTTGAGGGCGTAAAAGCTGGTCTGCACACAGGACGTGGCAGGGTAGTACTGCGTGGAAAGGTAAATATCGAAACCACCAAAACCGGAAGGGAAAAAATTGTTATCTACGAAATTCCTTACCAGGTTAACAGGGATGCCCTTACTGCCAAAATTGGTGAACTAATCAATGAAAAACTGATTGAGGGCATCAGCGATGTAAACAACGAAAGTAACAATAAGGAAGGCACCCGTATTGTGGTTGACCTTAAAAAGGATGTTGTAGCACAGGTGGTAATCAACCATTTGTACAAACAAACGGAACTGCAAACCTCCTATGGCATCAACAATGTAGCGCTTGTTAAAGGTCGTCCAAGGATACTCAACCTGAAGGATTTGATATCAGAATTTGTGGAATTCAGGCATGAAGTGGTGGTACGCCGTACCAAATACGAGTTGCGCAAAGCTGAAGAGCGTGCCCATATCCTGGAAGGCTACATTATCGCATTAGACAATCTTGATGCTGTAATTGCCCTTATCCGTAATTCTGCCACTCCAAATATTGCCCAGGAAGGCCTGATTGGCAACTTTGGCATGAGCGAAATACAGGCAAAAGCAGTGCTGGAACTGAGGTTACAACGCCTTACCGGTATGGAAATTGACAAAATAAGGGAAGAACATGCCGAAATAATGAAGTTGATTGAGCACTTGAAAGAGATATTGGCCAATGAAGGCATGCGTTTCGACATTATTAAAGGTGAACTGGCCGAAGTAAAAGCTAAGTTTGGCGATGAGCGCCGTACCGAGATTGTATATGTGGGCGATGAAATGAATATGCTCGATTACATTGAGGATGAAGATGTGGTGGTTACTATTTCGCACCTGGGATACATCAAACGTACTTCTGCCACCGAATACAGGCAGCAGCGCAGGGGTGGACGTGGCGCAAAGGGCAGCAGCACCAGGCAGGAAGACTATATTGACCATCTTTTTGTGGCTTCTACCCACCACACACTGCTATTTTTTACAGAGAAAGGCCGTTGTTTCTGGCTTAAAGTATACGAAATTCCGGAAGGAGACAAAACCAGCAAGGGAAGGGCCATACAAAACATGGTGCAGATGCCGCCGGATGATAAAGTGCGTGCCATTATTGATATTAAGAATTTTGACGATGAGGAATATGTAAAAGGGCATTACATTGTTCTTTGTACCAAAAAAGGCATCATTAAAAAGACCGACCTGGCCGATTTCAGCCGACCAAGGCAAACCGGCGTAAATGCTATTACTATCAACGAAGGCGACCAATTGCTGGAAGCCAGACTTACAGATGGCAACTGCGAAATAATGATGGCGGTTAAAAGTGGCCGTGCCATCCGCTTTCCGGAGGAGAAGGTACGCCCAACAGGCCGTGGTGCCATAGGCGTTTTTGGCATTGAGGTAGATGATGAGACGGATGAAGTGATAGGTATGGTGTGCATTAACCGGGAAGATAAGAGCAGAACCATTATGGTGGTGAGTGAGAAAGGGTTTGGAAAACGTACCCCGCTGATAGACGAAGATGGGGAAGAAGTATACCGGATTACCAACCGTGGCGGTAAAGGTGTACGCACCATGAACGTGACGGATAAAACGGGCAGATTGGTTGGATTACTGGCCGTAAGTGAAACAGAAGACCTGATGATTACCTGCGTAAGCGGTGTAACTATCAGGATGAGTGTGGTAAGTATCCGTCCGCAGGGAAGGGCTACGCAAGGGGTAAAACTGATAAAATTAGATGACGGAGATGAAATAGCAGCCATCACTAACATGGAGGAGCCAGAAGCCGAAGTGGAGGTTGTGGAAGGTGAAGAAGGAGCAATTGCGGTAGATGGTGTTGAGGCTGTAGCAACAGAAGGCAGTGAAGGGGAAGATAAAATTATTCCGGATACACAGGCAAATGAGGCAACTGAAAGAGATGATAATCAATAGTTAATGGTTTTTACTGATTATAAAAAAGATGGTAAAGGAAATTTTACTGATTTCCAAAACTTTTGAAGCTTTTTTGCTCATTAATTTTGTAGTTAACTTGTTGATTATCAAATAAAATATGTGATTACCGGCAATAAAATAAGATATATATTTTTACTGCTTTTGATCATCGCAGGAATAACAGGGTATTCACAGGACTTGGCAACTGCTAAACGGCTGTGGGCCGAGAAAAGGATGGTGGCCAGTAAGGAAGCCATTGACGCTTATCTGGAAGAAGCTGGTGCAGAAGATGCAGAAGGCTGGTTATTGAAAGCAACTATTTACTCAGCTATTAGTACCGATCCGCAGTTAAAGTACCTGGTGGCAGACGGAAGGATGGATGCGTTTTCGGCTATAAAAAAGGCTGCTGCGCTTAATCAGCAATGGGTAACCGGGCAACTTTCAGCCAGTAAATTTGAGCTTTTACAAGTAATATACAAAGGCTGCACCAGCGATGGTGTAGCCTTTTTTAATGCCGGTGCTGAAAGAAAATCGGTGCCTGACTATGCTGTAGCCCTGGATTTATTCAAAAAAGCCATTTCTGTACGTGATTTTACCCTTTCACAGGGTTGGAAGCCGGTTTTTCAGCCAAATGATACGGTTTTGCTATATAATACCACTCAAGCCGCTATAAATGCGCAAAGGGAAGATGATGCTGTATTGTACGGACGTAAACTGGCCGATAAGGGTATTTCAGCAGCCGGAAATTACTCTAAAGCCGATTTTGAGAACATTTACCAATGGTTGGTTAATTATTATAATAGTAAGAAAGACGTATTGAATCTGCAGAACTACGCTGCAAAAGGAGTTAAAATTTATCCCAAAAGCCTGTATTTTACCACCATATCCATCAATAATTACCGGGAAATGGGCAATTATGCGCAGATGATATTGGCTTATGAAGCTGGCATAAAGCGTTTTCCTCAAAATACTGATCTCATTTACAGCTATTGCAGCGATCTGTTTACTTATATGCACGGCTTACTTAAACCAGGCAAATTAAAACTAAACCAATCTGCTAAGCTTGAACGTAGCCTGACTTCATTAACAAAAGCTCAACCAGATTCTGCCGGGGCTTTTTTGCTGCTGGGAAAGCATTTTTATAATATGGCAGTAGATATACAGAAAACGGCAGCCGGGAGTAAAAAAGTTATTCCGCTGCTTAGGAAATCAATCAACCAGCTAAAATTGTTTGTAGCAAAATCTAATCCGGACGGTGGCACATCATATAATGAAGGACTTGTCTTGCTGGTAAATGCTTTAAATGCTGTTGGAGATAAGGGTGAGGCAAAGCGTTATTTTCAGCTGTTGCAGGTGATGTAGGAGTATTTTGGCGTTTATTCTATTTAACATAATATTAATTATAGGATTAATATAACCAGATAATTATAATGAGTGCTGAAGACATTTTTAATATGGTTTTACACAAAGTATATAAAAGTATGTAAATGAAAAGAATCAAATTATGAATAATTATAATAAAAATATCTGCGAAGAATGGGAAATCAAATTCTTTGGCCTTGTGATAAAAGTTAAAAATCCAACCCATAAAGGAATCGTCATTCTTGCTATGCTGCTGAGCTTTTTTATTATCTGGTTGAAATTGTAAGTGTTCACTTATTATTTCACATTATCTTTATTGTTAATAAACTCATGCTATGTTATACCTGGTAACTGCTTTGCCTGGCTGGCTTTTCTGGCTGCTGTTGTTTATTTTATTGGGAGGGTTTTCTGTAGCCGGAATGTTGTTGCTCCGCAAAAAACTGCATCCTGCCCTGCTGGCTAAAAGCCATGATGTGACTGGTTTTTACACGGGGATAATTGGTGTACTCTACACGGTCGTAGTGGCTTATTGTATTGTAAGCGTTTGGGAAGATTATTCAGATGCAGAAGCCAATATGTACAGAGAATCCAGCGCCATTGCAGATATGTACCGGAGCAGCCCTGCTTTTGCTGATAGTTTTGGCATGGAACTGAAAACTCACCTGCAGCATTATACTGATGCTGTTATTAACGACGAATGGAAAAATCTTGGCTTTTCCAGCCAGCCTGCGGGTAAGGCTATGAACCATTTCCATATGCTGTACAATCATGTTAACAATTATCAGCCTGTAACCACGGCAGATAACACCAATTACGCCAACCTGCTCATCAACCTCAACGAATTATCCGATACCCGGCGAACCAGGCTGCAGGCCAGCAGTTCGTCCATGCCCGCCGGCATCTGGGCCCTGTTGTTCGCAGGTGCCCTTATCACCATGGCATTTACCTGGTTTTTCAGGGTTGAAAATCTGCGCCTGCAGGTTATTATGATACTGCTGATAGCATTTGTTATCAGCCTTACTTTGTATATCATTATAGCGCTCAGTTATCCTTTTAATGGCAGCAATGGACTCAAGCCAGAGCCTTATGAATGGCTGCAAAAAAACAGTTTTAACCAGGCGACCGCTCCTGACAAAGAATAATATTACTTATCATTAAATCAATTAATATGCCGCCAGATACCATTTTTCAGCTTTGCAGCACCACGGCCTTTTTTGCCTGGATAATACTCATTTTCGCCAGTCCGTTTTGGGCCAATACCAATAAATTTCTCATTGGTATTGTTATTACCTTACTGGCCATTGTATACAGTTGGCTGGTTTTTTCCTCCTTCAATCCTGCTGATTTAAAAAAATTTGGCACGCTGGATGGCGTAATGAGCCTGTTTACCAATAAAACGGTTGTAACAGCCGGTTGGGTGCATTACCTGGCTTTTGACCTGCTCACCGGCATCTGGATTACAAAAAATGCCCGAAAACAACGCATTAATCACTGGCTGACCGTACCCTGCCTGTTGTGTACCTTTATGCTGGGACCATTTGGCCTGCTTTTGTATCTGCTGCTGCGCTGGGGTATTACTAAAAAGTATTTTGCGGAGAATTATTGAAAAAAAATGTGCCATGTCCTGAAGGACATGGCTATGGAGCATGTTGTTGCTTTGCTTCGATTACTTCATACCAAGGCGTATTTGAAATGTGCCCTTTTTTTGACTAAATATATAAAGCGTAGTTTTGCAGCATGAACAATGTTTCCTTTAATACAGCGCCACTTTTAGCCAACCTTAAAATAAAAGAACTCAACGAAATGCAGGAGGCAGTTATTGAAGCTGCACTTACCAAAGACGAATTGATTGTATTGGCCAACACAGGCACCGGCAAAACCCTGGCTTTTTTACTACCCGTTTTGCAGCTACTGAACCCTGAACTGAAGCATACGCAGGCGCTCATTATGGCACCATCAAGGGAGCTGGCACTGCAGATTGAAGAAGTGTTTAAGAAAATGGGTACCAGCTACAAGGTTACCTGTTGCTATGGCGGCCATAAAAGAGAAATTGAAGAAAACAACCTGGTGGAACCTCCTGCTCTTATTATTGGTACTGCCGGGCGGCTGGCCGATCATATCCGCCGTGATAACATTAAAACAGAAGGCATCACTACCCTTGTGCTTGACGAATTTGACAAAAGCCTGGAGCTGGGTTTCCAGGAAGAAATGGCTTTTATCACCGGCTGCTTAAAAAATCTGTCTAAAAAAATACTCACCTCAGCCACAGATGCGGCAGAAATTCCAGCATTCCTGGAACTGAAAGATCCGCAAACACTTAATTTTCTTACCCCGGATGCTGAACCCACCATCAACAGCCTTGCAGTAAAACAGGTACTGTCTGATGACAGGGACAAACTCCCCACCCTTTTCAGGCTGCTTTGCAAAATCAACAATAAACCAACTATCGTATTTTGTAATCACCGTGATGCGGTGGAAAGAACAAGCACCCTGCTGAAAGACAAAGGAATTTACAATGTTTTTTATCATGGCGGTATGGAGCAGCGGGAACGGGAAGCTGCGCTTTGCAAATTTAAGAATGGTACTTCAACAGTACTCGTTACCACCGACCTGGCTTCCCGGGGTCTTGATATACCGGGTATCCGGTACATCATTCATTACCACCTGCCCGCATCCGAAGATGTATTTACACACCGCAACGGCCGTACTGCCCGTATGGAGGAGTTTGGTACTGCCATACTCATACTGGCCGATGATGAAACCATGCCCAAATACATCAACCCTGAGCCGGAAACATTGGTACTGCCAGCAACTGAAACACTGCCGGATAAACCCAAATGGACTACCCTCTTTATTGCTGCCGGCAAAAAAGACAAAGTGAATAAGATTGACATTGTGGGTTTTCTCTCCAACCACGGAAAGCTGAAAAAAGATGATATTGGCCTGGTGGAAGTAAAGGATTTCTTTTCATTTGCAGCCGTGCAAAAAAGTAAGGTAGGCAATGTGCTTGAACTGATAAAAGGCGAAAAACTGAAAAATCAGAAAGTGAAAATTGCGGTAGCAAAATAAATTTTACCGGATAAATTTTTCTGGCAACTTTTAAAGGTTAAATTTCCGTTATACCCACATTGTGGTATTGCATGGGAGTTTTATTTAATATAATTTGTGGTATTATTTAACTTAAACCAATTTTATGTCAGTAAAACTAACCATCGACATTTTTAGCGGTCGCCCAAATCCTGAACTGGTGTTATCAGCTAAAGAAGCGAAAGAGTTTTTTAACAATGTTTCGCCTACTGGTGCAATGCGTAAAGCTAGTGCCACTACCCTTGCCGAACCTGCCCACCTGGGCCTGAGAGGCATACAGGTAGAGCAGCTTAAATCGGTAACCAAAGAAATGCCCTCCAACTTTTTTCTTTCGCATGAAACCATGTATGCTGGTGGTAAAACTGCTGCCATGAAGGATACAGGTTCCATGGAGCGCCTGCAGAAATTCATTATCGGCAAAGCCAAAAACATTACCAATGCCGGCAAAGTGCGTGACTTTCTCAAAATTTATAAGGAATCATTAAAAGACTCTTATGAAACAAGGGAAAAAACTGCAGCCCCTATTGGCCCGATTGTGATTGGTCCTATTCTGCCGCTGCTTACCTGTACCTGCGGGCCTGTGTATGAGCCAGACTGGTGGAATCTGAACCCGCAAATTAAAGGCAACAACAACTGTTACAATTATGCCAGTAACCAGCGTACAGATACTTTTGCCCAGCCTGGCAAGGCAACCGGCAACATGTACACCTCATTATCTGGCTGCACAGTAGCTGCCGGGCAAAAAAGTGCCAAACAGGGAGCCGTAAGTGATGCCCTGATTGATACACCGCTTGCCAACAATAAGTGTCCGGCAAAAGGGCACCTTGTAGCATTGGTAATCTGGCCGGGTGCCGATTTCCATTGGTTCCGCAAAGGTGTTAATACCATGTGGAGCCATAAACCCGGGGGTACTTCTGTTACTAATTTAGATAACTCCGGGGCTGTTATAGGTGATCCCCGTACTGCCAACAGGGGTAACTACACACAATTTTGTACTTTCATGAATGTGTTACCAGGTCATATCTGTATTAAGTAAATAGTATGTACAACATTACAGCACTGGTTTTTTCGGGCAGAAAAAATCCTTCATGGGAGGTAAAGGCCGACCGGTTAAAGGAGGCATTTGCTTTTTTTGAAGCAGCTGAAATGTCAGCAGACCATAGCCCGGCAGTAATGCTGCTGGGCTATAATGGTCTGCAGGTAGAAAAAGGAAATAAATTATGGCATGTGGTTAATGGCCGTATCTTTTACAAACT
>JANMDL010000341.1:0-6536 GCA_031376295.1 Chitinophagales bacterium | reverse complement strand
TTGAAACAGAAATACTGAATGGGAGCCTTGAACCACAGGCCGGGGGAACGGTAATTTTAGACGAAGCAAGAAAAAACGACAGCGTTATACGTGGCATTTCAAGCATAAGCCATATCAGCCTGCTCAGCCTGGAAGGCAGTGGTATGGTGGGTATTCCCGGATTTTCAAAACGCCTTTTTGAAGCGCTCAGCAATGAACGGATTAATGTGATACTCATAACTCAAAGTTCATCAGAGCATTCCATTTGTGTGGCAATTGAAGCTGCCCATACAGTTGCTGCAAAAGCAGCCGTGGATAAAGCTTTTGAAACAGAAATACTGAATGGGAGCCTTGAACCGCTTTTAGTGGAAGAAGACCTTGCCATTATAGCTTTGGTTGGCGACAATATGAAAAACCACAGTGGCATCAGCGGAAAAATGTTTGTCACCTTAGGCCGTAATGGTATCAATATCCGTGCTATAGCACAGGGCTCATCCGAAAGAAATATTTCAGCTGTCATCAGCAGCAAGGATGCCCGTAAAGCCATCAATGTATTGCATGAAGCTTTTTTTCAAACATCGTACAAACAGGTAAACCTCTTTATTGCCGGTGTAGGCAATGTGGGCAGCAAACTGCTCAACCAGCTAAAACTGCAACAGCCATATCTTGAAGAAAAACTGAAGCTGCAAGTAAGGATAATAGGACTGGCCAACAGCAAAAAAAATATACTTGCCGATGAAGGCATTAACCTGGAAAACTGGCAATCTTTATTTGACAATGCCCCTGAAGCAGGTATTGATACTTTTACAGAAGCCATGATTCAGCGCAATCTCCGCAATACCGTATTTGTTGATATGACCGCCAACGGTGATGTTGCTGCTATGTACAATAAACTGCTGCAAAGAAGCATTGCAGTTGTTGCCTGCAATAAAGTGGCAGCATCATCAGCATACAGCAACTATAAAGATTTAAAAGATTTATCAGCTGATCACAATGCCCCTTTTTTATTTGAAACCAATGTGGGAGCAGGCCTGCCCATCATCGGTACATTAAGCGACCTGCTCCGCAGCGGCGATAAAATCCGCAGGATGGAAGCTGTACTCAGCGGCACACTCAATTTTGTATTTAACCATTACGACGGTAGCAGGCCCTTTGCGGCAGTGGTAAAGCAGGCACAGGAAGAAGGTTATACAGAGCCGGACCCACGCCTTGATCTTGGCGGCACCGATGTGATGCGCAAGATAATGATACTGGCCAGGGAAACAGGAGCCGCACTGGAAATGGATGATATCGCCAACAATTCCTTTATGCCGTCAGTATGTATGCAGGGTGATGTAACTGATTTTTACGCATCAATGGAAAAGGAGGAAGCCCATTTTTACAACCTGTACCAGCAGGCTGCAGCAAATAACTGCAAACTGAAATTTGTTGCTTCTTTCACTAATGGCAAAGCATCTGTTGGCTTGCAGCACATTGCACCACAACACGACCTTTACCATCTGTACGGCAAGGATAATGTAGTGTTATTTTATACCGACCGCTATCCTGAACAGCCGCTGGTGGTAAAAGGTGCTGGTGCAGGGGCCGAAGTTACTGCAGCAGGTGTATTTGCAGATATAATACGTGCCGCAGGCATTTAAAAAAAAGCAATGAAAAAAATTACGATACATGCGCCGGCCACCATTGCCAACCTGGTTTGCGGGTTTGACATACTTGGCCTTGCATTGCATGAGCCACAGGATATCATGCAGCTGACATTGAGCAACCAGCCTGGCCTGCGCATAAAGCATATTGACGGTTACAACCTGCCGGAAGTACCTGAACAAAATGTAGCTGGTGCTGCCTTGATTGCATTTATGGAAGCATACAATCAACCTGTAGGTTTTGAGCTGATTATTGACAAACAGATAAAACCCGGCAGCGGCCTTGGTTCAAGCGCCGCAAGTGCCGCAGGTGCTGTTGTGGGAGCAAATTATCTTCTTCATAATATTTTCAGCAGGGAAGAACTGGTTCAATTTGCCATGCACGGCGAAAAAGTAGCAAGCGGCGTAAAACATGCTGATAATATTGCCCCCTGCATATACGGTGGCATAACGCTGATCCGCTCCATACATCCGCTCGACATAGTGCAGTTGGATGCTCCAGACATGTACATCACGGCTGTACATCCGCAGATAGAGGTACGCACCAGTGATGCCCGCCAGATTCTGCGGCAGGAAGTATTGCTGAAAGATGCCATCAAACAATGGGGTAATATTGCAGGCCTGGTAGCAGGCTTTTTGCAAAAAGATTATGAGCTCATCGGCCGTTCATTGGAAGACGTAATTATAGAACCGGTTCGCAGCATGCTGATACCCGGATTTGATGAGGTAAAAAAACGCTGTAAAGATGCAGGTGCATTGGGCGGCGGCATTTCCGGATCGGGACCGTCGGTTTTTATGCTGAGCAAAAAAGAAACAACTGCTCATAAGGTGAAAGAAGTAATGCAGGAAATATACAGCTCACTTGGCATTGATTTTAAAATATATGTGACCACGCTTAACAAAACCGGCGTAATTATAAACGAATCGTAACTATGCAGTATTACAGCTTAAACAGGCAATCGCCGCCGGTTGACTTTAAACAGGCAACCATACTTGGGCAGGCACCGGATGGGGGTTTGTATTTTCCACAAACCATTCCGCAATTTGAACCGGCATTTATCAAAAATATTGAAAGCATCACCAATGCTGATATTGCCTTTTCAATCATACAGCCCTACGTTGGTGATACAATACCCGAAACGGTACTGCATAATATAGTAACCGAAACGGTAAATTTTGATATTCCCTTAATAAAAGTTTCGGATGATATTTATTCATTGGAATTGTTTCATGGCCCCACCCTTGCCTTTAAAGATATTGGTGCCAGGTTTATGAGCCGTTGCCTGGGATATTTTGTAAAAGACAGGCAGCAGAAAGTAGTGGTGCTGGTGGCAACTTCAGGCGATACGGGTGGTGCTGTGGCCAATGGATTTTACCAGGTGCCAGGAGTAGAAGTGGTGATATTGTATCCATCCGGAAAAGTAAGTATGGTGCAGGAACAGCAGCTCACCACACTGGGGCATAATATTCATGCGCTGGAAGTATCAGGCACTTTTGATGATTGCCAGCAATTGGTAAAACAGGCTTTTACCGATACCGCACTTACACAGGAGGTCTTTCTCACTTCGGCTAATTCCATCAATGTGGCCCGGTGGCTGCCACAACAGTTTTATTATGCTTTTGCCCTGCAGCAGTGGCAGGAAGAGCAGGCCCCCGTTATCAGTGTACCAAGTGGTAATTTTGGTAATATCTGTGCCGGGCTGCTTGCCTTTTGCAGTGGTTTACCGGTTACCCACTTTATAGCCGCCTGCAACAGCAATGATGTAGTACCACAGTATATGCAGTCGGGCAATTACCAACCTAAGCAATCAGTAGCCACGCTCTCCAATGCCATGGATGTGGGCAATCCCAGTAATTTTGTACGCATACTGGAATTGTTTCACCAGCAGTTTACCGGGCTGCAACAGGTATTCAGCAGCAGCAGCATTACCGATACAGAAACCATTACAGCCATGCAGAAAGTACACAGGCAGCATGGCTACCTCACCGATCCGCATGGCGCTGTAGGCTGGCTGGCACTGGAGCGCTGGCTGAAAGATCATCCGGGGCACAAAGGCATTTTCCTGGAAACAGCACACCCGGTAAAGTTTGCCGGTGTAGTAGAGCAAGCTATTGGCACTTCCCCCAACCTGCCGGCTTCAGTACGGCAACTGGCACAGCAGCCGAAACATGCAACCCCGATACCGGTAGATTATGAAGCATTGCGTAGCTTTTTACAGGCTGTATAGCAACGTATGTTGATAAATAAATAAACGGCTGGTTACGGTTGCAATACTCAAAGCGTCGTAACTTTCATCTGGAAAACAGGCAGCGGTATCTATTTAATAACATTAAAAAATACAATTATGAAAAAAATCATGTTAACAGCAGTTATCGTATTTGCAACTACAGCAGTAATGGCCGGTGGCAAGCAGGGCAAACCATACCAAAATGGCACCGCCAAAATCAGTAAAATGTTTAAAGAAGCAAAAAAGCAGGGAGCCTTGTGTTCTGCGGGGTGCGTCCGTGTCGGAAAATATTGTATTTGCCCATAGACAGCATCAGCCTGGTTGCTGATCAGGAGTACACTTTTACATATACAAGCGCCTGAAAAATCACCATCGCTGCCTGTTTTCGTTTTCTGGTGCCCGTATGTTTTCTTATTTTACCAATTTGGCTATTTTATGTAGCTTACGCTGTAAAAAATAAGCGTATGTTCATCAACTGGCAGGGTGTGTTTCCTGCACTCACCACAAAATTTACCGCAGATGATCAATTGGATCTGCCACTATTCGACAGGAACCTGCAATTGCAACTGGAGTCAGACGTTAATGGGATCATACTCGGTGGCACATTGGGCGAAGCAAGTGTACTTACCACTGATGAAAAGGAAATCCTTGTAAAATTTACTGTAGAGAAAGTAAATGGCAAAGTGCCTGTGATACTCAATATTGCAGAGGGCTCCACAAGGGATGCCTTGCAACAGGCTGCTTATGCAAAAGCCTGGGGAGCAGCAGGCCTGATGATGCTGCCACCCATGCGGTATAAACCCGACCACCGGGAAACAGTGCAGTACTTTACAACTGTAGCCAATGCCACCGACCTGCCCATCATGATTTACAACAACCCTGTAGATTATAAAACGGAAGTAACCCTGGACATGTTTGCAGAACTGATTAAATGTGACAATATACAGGCCGTAAAAGAATCTACAAGAGATGTGACCAATGTTACAAGAATGATCAACCGCTTTGGCAGCAGGATAAAAATACTTTGTGGTGTGGACACACTGGCCATGGAAGAACTCTGCGCCGGGGCAGATGGCTGGGTGGCAGGATTGGTTTGCGCTTTTCCTGCTGAAACAGTAGCCATTTATAATTTAGTAAAGTCGGGCAACATAGCCGACGCTGCAAAAATTTACCGCTGGTTTATGCCCCTGCTGGAGCTTGACATTCACCCCAAATTAGTACAATACATCAAACTGGCCGAAACCAGGGCCGGCATCGGCAGTGAATATGTGAGAGCACCCAGGCTTACAATAGTGGGTGAAGAAAGAGAAAGAATTTTGAAGATTATTGATGATGGACTGGCAGCAAGACCAAACTTGGAAAATTAAATTACGCCTGCATGAAGAAACTGCTTTTTTTCTTCTCTGCTGTTGTATCATGCAACTGTATTTCAGGGCAAATGGTAATTGATGGCATATATGCAGGGCTGGAGAAGATTTGCTGGGAAATTTCAAATAATGGTGAATGCTATAATGATGATAATGAAAAGCCGGGATGGAAATGGTATCATCTTAACAGGTTGAAAATAACTGGTGACAGTTGCTTTCTTGATCAAAGTCCTGTAAGTATTTATCGAAAGGACACATCTTTTTCAGCTTCAGACGGTGGTTTTTTGTATTTCAGTGGTAAGATAGTAAGAGCGGATTCGGCAATCACTTTATACCTGGAAGAATTGTTTTGTGATTATGCAGGACACTTTCAGAAAAAACAGACTGACGGCACTTATAAAAGGATAAAAAGAACTAAACAGTATAATGGAACCTTAACAGACAGCGGAATCGTAATCAATAATTTTTTATATACAAGAACTGATGATAGTATGTACCTGATAAGTGAATACCCGCCCGCAGCTTATTTTATTGATGATTCTCATTACCAGTCTGTAAAACTGATTCAACCAAAATTCAGAAAACCTGCAAAGAAAAAAAGATTAAAAAAACAATGATGTTTAACAACGCAACAATCAACGAGATAAATGAAGTAATGCAGCATGCAACAGCTGCATTCACCTGGTACCGAAAAATTAACAGGGAACAAAAAGCAGTTTTTTTAGAAAATATTGCCGGCGAAATAGAAGCCCTGGGCGATGCGCTGATTGAAACCGCATCAGCAGAAACCAATTTACCTGCAGCCAGGTTACAAGGTGAAAGGGCCAGGACGACAGGGCAACTAAGAATGTTTGCTGCCATGGTAAGAGAAGGCAAATGGGTGGAAGCCACTATTGACGGGGCCATCCCCGACCGCACACCACTACCCAGGCTGGATTTGAGGAAAATGCTCATCCCCCTTGGGCCTGTTATTGTTTTTGGTGCCAGCAATTTCCCTTTTGCCTATTCAACTGCGGGTGGCGACACAGCAAGTGCGCTGGCCGCTGGTTGCCCTGTAATAGTAAAGGCACACCCTGCGCATCCGCAAACGGGCGAACTGGTTTTCAGCGCTATCAGGAAGGCGATTGGCAAGAGCCAGATGCACCCCAAAGTTTTTCAGCAGGTATATGGTAGTTCCTTTGAAGTGGGCAAGGCATTGGTACAGCATCCGGCTACAGCCGCAGTTGGCTTTACGGGTTCTACTACTGGCGGACGGGCATTGTTTGATTATGCCCAGGAGCGTTTACACCCCATTCCTGTTTTTGCCGAAATGGGCAGCG
>JANMDL010000313.1:0-1677 GCA_031376295.1 Chitinophagales bacterium | reverse complement strand
CGGTAGACGGACGCGCGGTGCGTGCGCGGCAGGAAAGCGCAGAGCCAGTCGCCCGACGGCGACAGCGCGGTCGTGTGGGCGCCCGGCTCCGTCTCGACGGTCGCCAGTTTCTCCATCGTCGCTGTCGAGAAGACGTCGATCACGCCGGGATCGCCGATGGCGACGTAGAGCTGCTGGCGCTGGCGGTTGAACCAGACGACGTCGGGCACGCCGCTCAGCGGTTTCTCGTCCAGCACATCGCCCGAGCGCGCGTCGATCGTCGCCAGCACGGCGGCATCGCAGGCGCAGAACAGCCTTTGCGTCGCGGCATCGAGGTCGAGGCCGTGTGCGCCGGGGTGCGGCACCGCGATGGTGCGGGCGATGCGGTCGGGTTGGCGTGGATCGACGACGACGATCTGCGAGGGCTTGGCGATGTTGACGTAGAACAGCTCGGTCGCCGGATCGAACAGCGTCCAGCGCGTGCGGCCGGGCACGGCGATCTCGCGCCGGACGGAGGCGCCGTCCAGCCACAACATCGACAGCGTGTGCGTGCGCGGATCCGCCTCGTCGCCGACATTGGCGGCGAGCACGAGCCCGCGTCGGTGGTCGTAGGCCAGGCCGTTGGGGCGCGCGCCGACACCGAGCCGCCTCACGGCCGGGTCGCGCCCCGGCGCGAACACGCCGATCGTGTCGGCGGCGCGGTTCGACGAGATGACGAGCCGTCCTTCGTCGCTCACCAGCGCGCCGGCGGCGCCCGGCAGGTCCGGGATCGAGTGGAGGTATTGGCGTCGCACCGGATCGAGGACGTCGACGGAGTCGTTGGCGGTGTGCGCGACATAGACATGGCCGCTCGCGGCGTGGACGGCCGCGTGGTCGAAGCCGCCTTTGCCTTCGTGCTCGGGCAGGTCGACATATCCGACAAGGCTGAAGGGCGAGACGGTCATGGTGTTGCTCCGTTGCCGCGCATGCGGACTGAGAATGCCGTCGCCACGATGATGCCGCTGACGGCGAGACCCACGGCGGTGACGATCGCCAGACCGGTCACGCCGCCGGCGGTGACGTTCAACACGATCCATCCGCCAAGTGCGATCACGGCCGTACGGGTGGCGTTGGCAAACAGGGGCCAGAATGTATGGCCCATCGCCTGTAACGCCTGGGTCAGGGTGTTCATGCCGATGAAGGCGTAGCCAAGGGCGGCGATGCAGAGAAAGTTTGCGCCGGTGGCGCGGACTTCAGGCGCCGACGTGAACAGGGAATTCCAAAGCTGCGGCCGCGCCATCGCCACGATGCCGATGATGCCGCTTGCCGTCGCGGCAATGCCTGCGGCGATCCAGGCGATACGGATGGCGCGCGCGAGTTGCCTTGCGCCGACATTGGTGCCGACCATTGCCACCACGGCGGCGCCGAGACCGAAGACCAGCGGATACACGAGGTATTCCAACCGGACGGCGGCGCCGACACCCGCCAGCGCTGCAGCGCCAAGCGTGCCGGCGTAGCCCATCAGCAACGACAAGGCGAGGTTGTTCATGATGGGCTGCAAAGAGAGCGGCGCGCCGGTGCGGAGAATGTCGTGGAAGAGCTTGCGCTCAAGGCGGAACGCCCGCGCCGATAGGCGCACGGCGGTTCTGCCGGATGCGATATAGGCAGCGAGAACGATAGTGGATGCGGTGAAGCAAACGACCGTCGCGACGCCTGCGC
>JANMDL010000311.1:0-1659 GCA_031376295.1 Chitinophagales bacterium | reverse complement strand
CCAAATTTCACCACAGGGGCGTGGTGCAGAGCCTAGGAGGGATCGACCTATCTAGACCCTGCGGAAGAGCTAACCAGCTACTGGTGGAATGACCACACGAGGCTTCGGAATGTTGCACTCGTAATAACGCAGTCCGACTTTTGCGTAAGCTTTAACTCCTGCTTTTGGGTGACTTGCCTTAAACTTCTTGCAAGTCAATGGAGGCTTAGACTTCTTTACGCGAGGCTTAGGCGTAACCACAGGCGGCTCAGGAGCAACTACAGGAGGCTCTGTGTTAGGTGTTGAAACCGGAGGCTCAGGATTAATCACAGGAGCCTCACAAGGCTTTGGGAGGAGCTTAACGACCTTGTAGTTGTCTGACCATGTAATCGTAACACTGTCAGAGTTGAATGAAGCAAGGGGGTTGAGATTATTGTAATCGGTGCTAACCACATACTTGCCAGTGGTCTTGTCACACACGACTGATGCGGTGTGAGCAGAAGCAAGGGATGGAATTGCTAGAGCAGCAACGGCCATGCTTGCTAGGAGGGCTTTGATCTTCATGTGGTCCTTTCTAATTAAGTTTGAATAGAATTTCGAAGGCTATAGCCGGGGTTCTGTTATTTCAACTCTACATCTGTCTCAGGATCACTCTAGCTTTTAGATTACGTTCACGGGCTCATGTGCCACGTTCGTACTAGAGCTTGCAGTTCTCTTTGCTGATTCATCCTGGTCCCGTCTATAGGGACTGCCCTCTACCTGTTCGGCTACGAGAGTCGAACGCTTGAGGTTACACGCCGTATCCAGTCGAGGTCAAGCGGGTTACCCCTTCCTCTATGGTGTTCCGTTTCCGCCCTGTCGCCAGGGATGACGTGGCCCGAACTTCCTCAACTAGGTGATCAAGTCTCCTAGCTGCGTAGAGTCACCTTCAAAAAAATAGTATCAGACTTTGACTTCTGGTGCAAGATTGCTTTGTTTATAGTACTTGCCCCAACCGTAGGTACCGGCAAGGCGGTGAAGCTCAGCCTTGATCTCGGCCTGGCCGGGAAGTCCCTCAAGATCGACACCTTTGGATACGTCGAGAATCTCGACGGCAAGGACTTCTCCCGTCGAGTCGTACGCGATCAGGCGAAGGTGGTCCAGTTCCTCGGAACTAGACGGCCGCTCGATCATGCTCGGCTTGCGGAAATAGATCCAAGCCGCATCGGCTTTGGGGTCGTAGTGTGTGTAAACAGCCATACCTACGTTTTGTCTCCTAGCCCGAAGGCATTAGGGAATTTTACTTCCAGGGCGTCAAGGGGAATCGAACCCTCTATTGAGCCATCCACTAACCGAGAGCTTAAGGTCGGCTTCGCTTCATTCTCTATGACGCATAAAATCCGGGTGTTAAAGCTAGTCCCTGGGAAGGAAGACTCTAACTTATCTTGATTGTTTACAAGGGTGCGCCCGGACGGCACCAGTAGAAGCGAAGGGACTCGAACCCTTAATCTCGTGTGAGCAACGGGGTTTAAGCCCGTCCTGTATACCAATTCCAGCACGCTTCCAAATGTCTAGATATTTATTACGCCTCTAGACTGGCAAATAGGCCCGCAAGGATTTGAACCCTGATAGCCAGTTAATAAGACTGGCGTCCTAACCGTTGAACGACAGGCCCTCAGTAAATTAATGGCGGATCCAGGT
>JANMDL010000298.1:0-2556 GCA_031376295.1 Chitinophagales bacterium | reverse complement strand
AGGTTTAAAATTACCTGAAAATGGTATTAAAAACTGCCGCCCGATAACTAGTCAGGCGGCAGTTTCTGAAAAACTATTTTATTATTTATTGTTCTTTTGCTATAACCGGTTTTGATAATGGCAGCAGCTTACTATTTTCTGTACCGGGTGCAATCTCAGATTGCTTAGGCAAAGTACCAGTTCCGTTTAGTGTTTTAAGCTGTTCAGCAGTAAGTTGATTGACGGCTGCATTCGCATCAACTGTTTTCATTGTCATATTTTCCTGGCCGGGTAATTTGGTATTATCCTCCCTGGTAAATGGCGAGGGCGCAGCCGGTACAGCATCAGCTTTAAGCTCGTTGGTAACCGGGATGGGTGCCGATTTTAAATCAGCAGCCGGTGATTTGGTTAATGCCGCAGGCAATGGGTTTGCCGTTTTTTCATCCTGCTGTTGTGCATGCAGTGCAATGGAGGCACCAAGGCTAAATGATATGAGCAATAAAGATTTAATAATTTTCATGTTTATGTTTTTTTTGTACTTATTGTTTGATGAACGGATAGGTTTCTGCCTCTCCGTTAGCTTTTATTATTTTTAGTACGTAAGTTCCACCGGCCAATGGTTTCACATTTATTTTTACATTATTAACCGAAGGTTTAAGTGTAGCAATAAATTTGCCATCAATACCATAAAGCAGCAGGGTTGCGCTGTTAATATAAGACGATGGTAACAGTACATTTAATATATCTGTAGCTGGTACCGGGAAAATTTTTACTTCTTCCTGTCCTTTGCTAAACTTAACAGGCCTTATATCAGAGTAGAAGAAGCTGCCCGATTTATCAATTACTTTAAGACGGTAATAGTTCCATCCCAATGCAGGGGCATTATCAAAATTAATATAGGCCGATTGTGAAAGTTGTCTTGAGTTAACCGTGGCCATAAAACCAAAGTTAGATCCGGTAAGTGATTTTTGAATTTCGTAGGTTCGGGTATCCTGCTCGTTGGCAGCCTCCCAGTTAAGACGCACCCGGTTGCCATCAGCAACGGCTGTAAAATAAAGCAGTTTAACAGGCAGTGCATTAAACTTGCTGAAACTACCGAGGGTAAATCTTCTTTCTAAAAAAGAATAGTTATTTGTAAGCGCATTGGATGTTACATAGCCGGAAAGGCTGTCGGGACCAATGGCTCTGCCAGTTACCCATCCTCCGGGTGCATCCCAGGTAATCGGCGGCCTGTTTATGTATTGTACAACCAGCAAGCTGTCTCTTATCAATGGATTTGCACTTACCTGGCTATAGCCACGCCATGATAAGCTAAGCATTGCATCATCATTGGTAGTACCCTGGTTGCTGCTACTGATCTCCCAATATTCAACCAGGCTGATATGATCAACCGGGGGGTTAAAAATATTAGTATTGTCAAAAGGAAGTGCAGGGGTATATTCCGCAGTCCAGGTAGTGGTTGTTGCATTAACTTTTGCAAGCTTTACAGGAGCATACAAAGTATTTGTTTTACCTATAGGGAATAAATAAGCTATTGCAGGGTTGGGGGTTGCAGAACCTACTACATTACCAGTGCGGCTAAGCCTGCCATTTACCCAGCTTACGCCATAATTACTGGTAGATGTAATGGCATTGATTGCCGGGTTGCTTACCAGCAAACTATCGTTGCCATAACCGGTTTCTGTAAAAACAAAACCGGTATCCAGCCTTAAATTATTTCTTACTTCGCAGGAAGAAAGTAAAGTATCGCCAATGGTATTGCGGATGGTAAGATCGTAAAAACGGGTTGGGCCATAAAAGCTTTGCCTGTTGCTGCCCCTGAAAAAAACAGTACCGGTGCTGGTTACATCCATTGCACCTGTTGCTGTTGAATCAAGCCAACCCTCAGTTGGGGTTGCAGAAGTTTTAATAAGGTAAACGGAGTCGGCAATACCTACCCATTTGCTGGTACCTAAAAATGTAATGCCGCCACCATCTATCACCGTTTTGGTGCCGGCAGTTGTAACTATCTGTACATTACCACTTGCCCTTACCAGTTGCTGGGCTTTGATTTTGCCTGCAAACGCAAAAAAAAGCAGTATTGTTGTTAATATATTTTTTAGCATAAAAGCAATTTATAAATAGTTTGGGTTATTGTTGTTTACATTTAGTAAATGGCGGTAAAAAATTATTATACGGCAAATGCAAAATACAATATTATTAAATGGTTTGTATCCCCATTTTGGGTGATTTTTACAATTTTAAAAATTATTTCTGTTCCAGCTTTTCAATTCTTTTTATTAATTCGTCAATTGTTTTTTGTTGTTTGTCGATTATCAGCTGTTGCTCTTTAATAGCATTGATATAACTTATAAATACCGGGTGAAGGTCTAAACCTAAATATCCATCTTCTCCAACCTTTACAGCTTCGGGAAATATTTTTTGTACTTCCTGTGCCGAAAAACCGTACCCCTGTTCATTTACAGGAAGGTTACGGGCATTGCCTTTAGCATAATGATACATGATGGTGTTAAGTTTAAGAATTTCTTTTAAACCCTTTGTGTAGCTTCCATCAATAGTTTTCATTCGTTCATCCGA
>JANMDL010000283.1:0-5154 GCA_031376295.1 Chitinophagales bacterium | reverse complement strand
ATTGGCTCTCTGGCAAATGAATGGGGCGGCGATCGCCACTCCCAACTTATTAGGCACGATCACCCCCGACTGTATTGTTGTGCCGGCAGGGGAGCAATACAAAAACCAGGTAACAGTTGACCTTATTATTAATGAGTTGATAGCCGCAAAGGCTGACAGGGAAACTTTTATTGCAGGTGTTGGTGGTGGTGTTGTAACGGATATGGCAGGGTATGCGGCAAGTGTGTATATGAGGGGTGTACCGTTTGGTTTTGTACCAACAAGTATCTTGGCCATGGTAGATGCTTCTATCGGTGGTAAGAATGGTGTAGATGTGGGGTTGTATAAAAATATGGTGGGTACAATCCGCCAGCCGGAATTTATTTTGTATGATATTTCCCTTTTGCAGACATTGCCGGATAAAGAGTGGATTAATGGCTTTGCTGAAATTATAAAACATGCCTGTATTAAAGATATGGCTATGTTTGAAATGCTGGAGCAGCACCAGTGGCAGGATTTTAAAAATGATGCTGTTTTGCTTTCAGCATTGATAGAAAAGAATATTGCTGTAAAGGCCGGGGTGGTGCTGAATGATGAATTTGAAAAAGGGGAACGCAAGCTCCTGAATTTTGGCCATACTATCGGCCATGCAATTGAAAACCTTTATACATTACCCCATGGCCATGCGGTAAGTATCGGTATGGTAATGGCATCAGTTTTTTCGGTAGAGATAAATGGTTTTCAACCGGGTCAGAAAGAAAGAATTACTGCATTGCTGCGCAGGTACGGATTGCCGGTAAACATTGATGCGGATATAGAAAAGATAATGGAAGTGCTGCTGATGGATAAAAAAAGAACCAATGATAAGGTGAGTTTTATTTTATTGGATAAGATTGGTAAGGCGATTATACAACCCATTGGTATCACACAATTAAAAGACATACTCAAGCGAAGTTTTTAATAAAATTATGAAAGTAACCATTGAACCATCGGCAGTAAAGGGTACAATACATGCGCCTGCATCCAAAAGTGCGATGCAGCGTGGCTGTGCAGCGGCTTTGCTGCATCATGGTATTACTGAAATCATTAATCCCGGTATGTGCAATGACGATATGGCTGCCATTGATATGATACAAAAACTGGGGGCAGAAGTACAGCAGGATAACGGCAGGTTGTTGATAAAAAGCAAAGGTGTAAGGCCGGTGTCAACTACAGTTAACTGCGGTGAAAGTGGACTGGGCATCAGGATGTTTACCCCGCTGGCAGCATTGAGTAAGCAGGATATCATCATACAGGGTACAGGCAGCCTGCTGACACGACCCATGGATTTTTTTGATGAAATACTCCCCCGGTTGGGCGTTTCAGTAAAATCAAACAATGGTAAATTGCCACTTACTGTAAAAGGGCCGCTGGTGCCTCAGGATATAACGATTGACGGGTCACTGAGTTCACAGTTTTTAACCGGTTTATTAATGGCTTTTGCCAGTGGGGCAGAAAAGCAGGTGACAATAAACGTTAGCAATCTTAAAAGTAAGCCGTATATCAACCTTACGATTGAAGTACTTGAACATTTCGGGTATGATGTGCAGCATATAAATTTTGAGCAGTTTATCATAAACCCACTTGTAAAAAAACTGTCTGAAAAAATACCTTATACGGTGCAGGGGGACTGGAGCGGTGCTGCATTTCTGCTGGTTGCCGGTGCAATAGCCGGAAGTGTAACTGTAATTGGACTGGATGTTTTTTCCGCCCAGGCCGACAGGTCTATCCTGGATGCGCTGAGGCTGGCCGGTGCCGGACTGGAAATAAAGGAGCGGCAAATTGTAGTTACCCAAAATGAGCTGAAAGCATTTCATTTTGATGCTACTGATTGTCCGGATTTGTTTCCGCCATTGGTAGCGCTGGCTGTATGTTGCGAAGGTACCACTGTGATAGATGGAGTGGGGCGGCTTGCTCACAAAGAAAGTAACCGTGCTTTAACCCTGCAGGAAGAGTTTGCTAAAATGGGCATCACTATTACGCTGCAGGATGACCTGATGCTGATAAAAGGCGGGCAACTGCTAAAAGGTGCAGCAGTTCATTCAAGGCACGACCACCGCATTGCCATGGCCTGTGCTGTGGCAGCATTGAGGGCGGATGGTACAGTTACAGTTGATGATGCTGATGCAGTTAATAAATCTTACCCGGCTTTTTGGGAAGATTTGAAAAAAATACAATCAGGTGGTGAGTAATAATTAATAATCAAATAATCAGCGATGAACAGTTTCGGCACTTTATTCCGCATACATATTTTTGGCGAATCGCATGGCGAATGTGCCGGGCTTACAATTGATGGTTGCCCTGCGGGCTTAGCACTTTCTGCCGAAGATTTTATTACTGATATTGAGCGCCGTAAAGGGGGAATGCAAAAAGGTACCACACCACGAAAGGAGGATGATATACCCATTTTTAAATCAGGTATTTTCAATGGCAAAACAACAGGTGCGCCACTCACCATGCTTTTTGAAAACAACAATACCCGGAGTGGCGATTATGAGAAGCAGCGTGCAGTGCCCAGGCCGGGGCATGCTGATTTTGTAGCGCATAAAAAATTCGGAGGCTTTGAAGATTACAGGGGAAGCGGCCACTTCAGCGGAAGGTTAACGGTATGCCTTGTGGCAGCAGGTGTGGTTGCAAAAAAAATAGTAAGCGGTGTTAACATTACTGCGGCTCTGCTGGAAATTGGCGGGGAAAAAGATATTGATGCGGGGCTGCAGAAAGCCATTGATGCCAAAGACAGTATTGGCGGTATTGTGGAATGTAGGGCAGATGGATTGCCTGTTGGATTGGGTGAGCCTTTTTTTAATTCAGCCGAGTCATTAATTGCACATGCCGTGTTTGCCATACCGGCAGTAAAAGGTATTGAATTTGGAACTGGTTTTGCAGCCGCAAAAATGTTTGGCAGTCAGCACAACGATGCACTGGAAAATGCAGCAGGTAAAACAAGTACCAATCATGCGGGTGGTATTGTTGGTGGCATTACCAATGGCAACCAACTGATTTTCCGAATCGCAATAAAGCCAACTTCATCCACGCCAAAAGAACAGGTAACACTCAACTGGGAAACAAATGAGCAGGAAGGCTTTTCTGTAAAAGGACGGCACGACCTCTGCATAGCATTAAGAGTTCCCGTGGTGCTGGAAGCCGTAACCGCTTTTGTACTGGCCGATTTAATGATGCAGGAAGGGCATGTGCCAAGGGTGATGGGATAATTAATAAATGTGCAAATATGCCAATTTGAAAATTGAAAATTGAGATGAAGCATCCCTTGAAATCCATCGCAGCCCCGTCTTTAACCAGCAGCCATTGGAAAACTGTTACCTCTTTTTATCTTTTCTGCTTGCTCTTTTCCCAGCTTTTTTTAAAGTGGTAAATGACAGGTCAAGCAATTCATAATCACGGGCATTGGGCAGGCTGTAGTGCCACCATTCAGTATCTAAAGCTTTAAAACCATTTTCTTCCATTGTCTTCTTCAATAAAAGCCTGTTTTGCAGTATGGCATCCGGCAGGTTGATAAAAGCATGGTGGGCAGTATCGCTGAAATTATCAAAACCGGTACCCATTGGCAATTCATTTCCTGATGATAGATAGATGATGGTAAGGTCAACTGAAGTTCCGCGGTTGTGGCCACTACCTTTTTTTGGGTCAGCAGCATAGCGGTCATCCTGTACAGGTTCCCACATTTTTTCGGTTACACTATAGGGCCTGTAGGCATCAAAAATTTTCAACCCCATGCCCTGTATTTTAAGTGATAACTGAACTTTGGCAAGAGCCGCAGCAGCAGGTTTGCGCATATACGTGGTGTTTGCATCCCTGTAAAGACGGGTATGCATGAAATTATTGCTGGTATTGTAGCGAAGATTCAGTAAAATCCCCGGTATTGCTTTTTGCAGGTCGACCAGGGTTTTGTCGGTATTTTGAAGTATTGTTTTTTGAAGGGTGGAAATACTGGAAATCACCCAAAGACCATATTTATTTAAAACAGTATCCTGTTGGGCTGTGCATTTGGGGCCTGTGGACAAAAAAAGTGCTGCACAGGTTACCGTAATCTGAAAGCCTTGCATTATCTTGTTCATTATTATCCTCCTTTAGAATGGCCAGTTTGTAAAAACAACTTTGAAACAAGTTACTAATTTATCCCAAAATGGAGTATCATAAGACCCCTTATTATTTTTTTGCCATAGTGTTTACATTGCTGGTAGTGGCTTCGTGCAGTAACAATGGCAAGGATGGCGGCATGGTTACCAGCCCCGAAAAAATGGATGAAGCAGCAGGGCAAAGTATAGAAACATTACTGGATGCTGCTGTGCAAAACAAAGGAAAAGTAGATGATAGTATCACGCTGCTTATGACGCCCATTGTGAAAGCATTTTACAAAGAGAGCAACTATGCGGTGGTATGGAGCCATAAAGAAAAGTGGAATCAATTGGGTGACTCTCTTTATCATTTTATTGAAACAGCCGAGTTACAGGGGCTTTTTCCGAAGGATTACCATTTTGAAAATCTGCAGTCGCTTAAAAGAAAATTAGATACCGATTCACTCAAACGGATGGATGCCACTTTGTGGGCAAAGGCCGACCTTATGCTCACCGACGGATTTATGCACCTGATTAAAGACCTGAAACATGGAAGGCTGCAAAATGATAGTCTTACAATGCGTATGGACTCTGTAATTGCTGATAATTTCTACGTAAAGAATCTCAAAAAAGTACAGGAGAAAAAACAACTTTCATCTGTAATGCAGCAACTGGAACCTGTTCACCGTGGTTATTGGGAGCTTAAAAAAGGTATCCGTACTTTTTTAGACAGTATGGATCGCCGCACTTATACTTATGTTACTTATCCTTATAAAGATTCGGTTGATTCGCTTCGTTTTATCAAAGTATTACAAAAAAGGCTGAATGAAAGTGGCTGTATGGAGATGAGCAGCAAAAGGCCGGATTCTGCAACATTGCTTTCAGCCGTAAAAAAATTCCAGAAACAAAAAGGGCTTGCTGCGGATGGTAAAATAACGGCTTCGTTGATACGCAATGTAAATGTTAGCGATGCAGAACGTTTTAAACGGATAGCCATTACCCTCGACCGCTATAAACAGCTTCCTGAAAAAATGCCTGAGAGGTATATTTGGGTAAACCT